>JAGRAY010000194.1 GCA_020434375.1 Bdellovibrionales bacterium
GATGTGTATTACGCCGTACGAACGCTTCATGACTATGGAAAGCTTTCAGGAAGAAAATTGGAAGATCTCAAAGCCGGAGCTCGCGTAGAACCAGGTGAAAACAAGTTGGATCCTCTTGATTTTGCGCTGTGGAAATCTTCTAAACCGGGTGAGCCCACATGGGAGTCTCCTTGGGGAAAGGGCAGACCTGCTTGGCATATTGAATGCTCTGCGATGAACCGAAAATTTTTAGGGGAAACCATTGATATTCATGCTGGAGGCAGGGATCTTATTTTTCCGCACCATGAGAACGAGATTGCTCAATCCGAAGGTGCGAACGACAAGCCTTTTTCAAAGTATTGGATTCACAATGGCTTTTTGACGTTGCAAGCTGAAAAAATGTCGAAGTCGTTAGGTAACACCATGAAAATAAAGGATGTGCTTTCCCGTTTTCATCCTGAAGCTCTCAAGCTCTATTTTTTTTCAACGCACTATCGTCATCCAATGGACTTTTCAGATCAGGGTTTAGAAGAATCAACGCGTGCGCTTTCAAGGCTTTATCGTGTGCTCTACAATTTGCCTCCGACAGGAGAAAAAGTCGACGAGAGTTTTATGAAGCAGTTTGAGGAAGTGATGAATCAAGACTTCAATGTTCCAAAAGCAGTAGGCTTGTTTTTTGAAATTGCAAGGTCTGCAAATCGCCTTATGCAAAAAAATGAAACATTGGATCAAGCCTTGATCCTTTCAAACACACTCAAGCAAATGAGTAAGGTGTTGGGCATTCTTTCCAATGAACCAGCAGCCTTTTTTAAAACGGTATCTCAATCTAAGAATATTGATGGAACGTTTGTCGAACAAATGATCGCCGAACGCCATCAAGCGAGGCGAGATAAAAACTTTGATCGCGCCGACGAGATTCGCCAAGAACTCGAAAAGCAGGGCGTATACCTAGAAGACGGCCCCGAAGGCACCAGCTGGCGAACATAAGATACTCTCGAACTCCTTTGGGTAACACTCAGAAAGTAGCGGTTGTATTTATTTATCATTTGACTTAAACATGCTGCCGAGATGAATCGTTTTAAGTTGACGACGAGCTTTACGCCTAAGGGGGATCAACCCCAAGCCATTGCGTCTTTAGTGAAGGGAATAAATTCGGGGTTGTCTCATCAAGTGCTTTTGGGGGTTACGGGTTCTGGTAAAACGTTCACCGTTGCCAATGTCATCGAAAAGCTTCAAAGGCCTACACTTATTATTGCACCTAACAAAACCCTTGCGGCGCAGCTTTACAATGAATTCAGAACCTTTTTCCCTGAAAATGCGGTTGAATATTTTGTAAGTTATTACGATTACTATCAGCCTGAGGCTTATGTTCCGTCTTCGGATACTTATATTGAGAAAGATGCACGTATTAACGAAGAGATTGATAAAATGCGCCACTCCGCCACGCGTTCTGTTTTGGTTCGGCGGGATACAATTATTATAGCGTCGGTCTCGTGCATCTATAATCTTGGTAACCCCAAGGAATATCAGGCTCAACTCATTCCGATTGAGGTTGGTATGAATCTAGATCGAGATGATTTTTTGAGGCAACTTGTCGATGTTCAGTACGAGCGAAACGATATCGATTTCTGGCGTGGAAGGTTTCGTGCTCGAGGAGACGTTGTTGAAGTTTTTCCAGCACATGAAGAGAAACATGCCCTGCGCATAACCTTTTTTGGTGATGAGATTGAAAAAATCGAAGAGATCGATGCATTGACAGGTCAAGTGCTTAGAACTCATCCCGCGGTGGCCATTTATCCCAATAGTCACTATGTGACCCCTAAAGAAACAATTAAGGCCGCGATTAAATCCATTCGAGAGGAACTAAAAGAGCGATTGATGCAGCTTAAGCAGCTCAATAAATTAGTTGAGGCGCAAAGATTAGAACAGCGAACGATGTTTGATCTAGAGATGATCGAAGAGATGGGGTTTTGTCAGGGGATTGAAAATTACACACGGCATTTTACGCTGGCTGCTCCTGGGTCAAGACCTCCCACACTGATGGATTATTTTCCAAAAGATCTTTTGGTTTTTATTGATGAAAGTCACGTGACCTATCCCCAAATCTCAGCGATGTATCGTGGAGATCGAGCGCGTAAAACGGTTCTTGTGGAGTATGGTTTTAGGCTTCCATCCGCTTTGGACAATCGCCCCATGAAGTTCGAGGAGTTTGAGGAATTTCCTAAGCAAGTGGTTTGTGTATCAGCCACACCAGGTCCCTACGAACTTGCTCAAACACACGATGAGGTGATCGAACAAATTATTCGGCCGACAGGTTTGATTGATCCAGTTTTAGAAATTCGACCTGTTACAGGCCAGGTAGATGATTTGCTTGGTGAGGTTCGAAAAAGAGCAGAGCAAAAAGAACGAGTTCTGGTAACAACCTTAACAAAGAGAATGGCCGAGGATCTTGCGGAATATTATGAAGAACTCAATGTTCGAGTTAAATATCTGCACTCGGATATTAAAACGCTTGAGCGCGTTGAGATATTAAGAGATTTACGAATGGGAAAATTTGATGTTTTAATCGGCATCAATCTTTTGCGAGAAGGCTTGGATCTTCCCGAGGTATCTTTGGTTGCCATACTGGATGCCGATAAAGAAGGATTCTTGCGTTCGGTGACCTCGCTCATTCAAACATTTGGACGTGCTGCAAGAAATGTCCACGGAAAAGTTATTCTTTATGCGGATAGAATTACAAAAAGTATGAAACTGGCCATGGATGAAACCGAAAGAAGACGGGCAATTCAGCAAGCTTACAATGAGGAAAACAGTATTACACCCGAAACGATTTTAAAGATTATTCACTCACCAATGGGTGAGCTCTATTCTGGAGACTATGTTGATATAACCGAAGCCGAAGAAGATAGTGAAGACTACATTCCAGAAGGCAAGATCGTTTCGATAGTTGAAAAATTGAAAAAAGAAATGCTAGAAGCTGCAAAAAATCTCGATTTTGAAAAAGCAGCAGAATTGAGGGA
>JAGRAY010000195.1 GCA_020434375.1 Bdellovibrionales bacterium
TGTATATTATGGGCCATTGCGATGAGCGAGGAAGCAACGAATACAATTTAGCCCTTGGGGAAAGTCGTGCTCGCGCGGTACGAGATTATCTTCGAAAACTTGGTGTACCATCGAATAAGATGAATACCATCAGCTACGGTGAGGAAAAGCCAGCCGAATTAGGCCAAGGCGAGTCTGCATGGGCCAAAAATCGTAGAGCTGAGATTTCAGTTAATAACTAATCTTGAGCTAGCATTAGATTTGTTTATGCGAATAAGAAGAGAGATAATCCTTTGTTTAGGCATTCTTACGACGGGATGTCTCTCTTCTTCAAAGCAAAATGTTATACAAACTGACCTTGCAAAAGTTTCTTCAGATATCCAGTCGATCGCTAAACGCTTAAACAAGCTCGAAGTCCGATCTAAAAATATCGATGATGACTTCCAAAGACTTGAAAAGACCACCAGTCAGGCGCGAGCAGATCAGTCCGTTCTTATTGAAGACCTGAAAATTGAGAATAAAACCCTTCAAGGTTCCTTGGAAGTTCTCAAACATGAGCTTCAACAAGCAGTATCGGATAATCAAAAAGTCAAAGAAGATTTCGATTTTCGAATTACCGCCATTGAGCAAAAAATTTCGGACCTCGGTCAAGCTTCCAAGTCCAATCAAAATGACAAGAAGGAATCCCCTTCAACTCAATATGGTCATGCATTGAATACCTTCAAGTCTAAAAATTATACGAAAGCCTACTCAATGTTTAACACCTTTATGAATGATCATCCTAAAAGCACTCTCATTCCAAGTGCACAGTATTGGGCCGGAGAATGTCTCTATCGTCAGAAAAAATATTCGCAAGCTATCAAGACTTATCAAGAGGTCGTGGATAAATTTCCTAGTCACGAAAAGGCATGTGCAGCATCTTACAAACAGGGCTTAGCATTTAAAGCTATGAAAAAGCCCGACAATGCACGCCTTTTTTTTTCGGAAGCAATTGAGCGATGCAAAAATAACAATGACGTAAAAAAAAAGGCTAAACGCCAGCTTCAAAAGCTCGGATCCTCAAAAAAATAGGCTAAAACTTGATTATTCTAGGTATCGAAAGTTCTTGTGACGAGACCGCTGCGGCCATTGTTCAAAATGGAAACAAAGTACTATCTAGCGTGGTTCAAAGTCAGGATTTAGTTCACGAAAAATACGGAGGAATCGTTCCTGAGCTTGCCTCTCGAAATCATATTGGAAATATATTTTCAGTTTTGAATCGCGCTATAAGTGATTCTAATATTAGTCTTGCAGATATTGATGGCGTCGCGGCAACCTATGGACCAGGGCTTATCGGTTCATTACTTGTTGGCCTGACCATGGCAAAGGCGGTCGCATTTTCAGCGAACAAAAAATTTATTGGTGTCCATCATATCGAAGGTCATCTACATGCATCACATCTGCAGTTTCCAAATGGACAGTTTCCGTCTATAGGTCTTGTTGTTTCAGGCGGCCATACCACGCTTTACAAACTAAAGCAGAGGGGATGTTACGAAATTCTTGGGCAGACCAAAGATGACGCCGCTGGTGAGGCATTCGATAAAGGCGCCAAAACTCTTGGGCTTAAATTTCCAGGTGGTCCCGAAATTGACAGATTAGCCCAGAAAGGTGATCCGAGTTTTCATGCTTTCCCTCGAAGTCAAATGCCTAAATTCGATTTTAGCTTTAGTGGTCTTAAGACCTCACTGGCAATTTACAAAAAAAAATATGGCACAAGGCATCTTGAAAATATTTGTGCTAGCTATCAATCGGCTATCGTTGATATGTTGGTAGATAAAACATTGAATGCAGCTCAAGCTCATAAGGTTAAGTCCATTACGGTTTGTGGGGGCGTTGCTAGAAACTCGGCTCTCAGAAAACGATTTAAAACTGAGTGTGAAATTCGAAAATTGGAACTCTACATTCCTGAGGCAGAATTTTGTACTGACAATGCAGTTATGATTGCCCTAGCCGGCTACGAAAAGCTCAAATCTGGACTTTCGTCCCCGTGGTCATTGGCACCTAAAGCTTATATACCTCTATTGAATTAAATTCGATGTCGTCTATCAAAACTTTACTAGCGGAACTGAATATTTTCCCGAGTAAAACTTTGGGGCAAAATTTTCTAGTTCACCCTCAGGTTGCTGAGAAAATTGTAGACTTCGCGAATATTCCGAAAAATGTTCCGGTTCTAGAGATAGGCCCAGGGTTAGGCGCAATGACACGCCTTCTACTTAATCGAGGCAACGTTTTGGCGATCGAAAAAGATGAAAGACTCTACCTCTACCTAAAAACTTTATTTAATGAAGAAGCTCGCTTGACTCTTCTTCACTTAGACGCACTGGTGGTAGACTATCAAAGCATACTTACCCATCCACCCTACTTTGTTTGCGCAAATTTACCTTATTCGATTTCGACACCTCTTTTGGATAGGCTTTTGCTAAATATTTCACTCTTTGATCCTGGGATGACCTTTCTTTTACAAAAAGAATTAGTTGATCGCATTCACGCACAACCTGGGTCCAAAAGCTATGGCAGTTTATCCGTCTATGTGCAAACCCTCTGTGAGGCTATCGGTGGACCCACTATCTCTGCCAATAGTTTTCATCCTGTTCCTGACGTTGGCTCTAAACTAATTAAACTAATGCCTCGAAAAAAGCCCTTGATCCCCAAGTCACAGCAAGCAGAGTTTTTTAATTTCGTGCGGCAACTCTTTCAATATAGAAGAAAGTCCATCAAACGATCATTGGGGCACATCTTCGAAAACGATAGGATATCTCAAATAGATACAATCGAGCCGTTATATCTAAAGTCGCGCGTAGAGGCTTTGTCTATTTCTGATATTTTTAAATTATTTCAATCAATCTCAAATAAATGAGTTAAGTGTTTTTTGCGGGCATCGGAGTCAGGAAAAACAGAAAGCGTATTGCTATATTTTCTTGAACACTGCTTTGTCGTCTGTGTTTGAAGG
>JAGRAY010000196.1 GCA_020434375.1 Bdellovibrionales bacterium
GTATGAAGAACTATTTATTTACAAGTGAGTCGGTTTCTGAAGGGCATCCAGATAAAATGGCAGATCAAATTAGTGACGCTGTCTTGGATGCAATGTTGGCGAAAGATCCTAAGAGTCGGGTCGCTTGTGAAACCATGATTTCTACAGGCTTTGTCACTTTAGCCGGTGAAATTACCACTGAAGCTTATGTGGATATGCCCGGAATTGTTAGAGAAACCATTAAAAATATTGGTTATGATAGCAGTGACAAGGGATTTGATTATCAAACCTGTGCAGTGCTTACTTCAATAGATCAGCAAAGTCCCGATATTGCGATGGGGGTAGATGATCATAGCAGAGAACAAGGTGCTGGCGATCAAGGCATTATGTTTGGTTATGCCATCAATGAAACTCCAGAGTTAATGCCGATGTCCATTGCGTACTCTCATAAATTAGTTAAAGAATTAGCTCAGATTAGAAAAAGCAATAAAGTGAATTGGCTAAGACCAGATAGTAAAAGCCAAGTTACCGTTGAATATGAAGACGGAAAAATTAAAAGAATTGATAGTGTGGTTATTTCAACCCAACACTCTCCGGACATTTCTCTGGATGAGTTAAAATCTTTTATTGTCGAAGAGCTTATTAAAGGTGTTATTCCAAAGAATTTAATTGATGGTTCTACAAAATTCTATGTTAATCCAACCGGTCGTTTTGTGATCGGTGGACCAATGGGAGATTGTGGATTAACAGGTAGAAAAATTATTGTAGACACTTATGGTGGTCATGGAGCACATGGAGGAGGAGCTTTTTCAGGCAAGGATCCTTCTAAGGTAGACCGTTCGGCAGCATATGCTTGTCGTCATGTTGCTAAAAACATTGTGGCAGCAGGATTAGCCGATCGTTGTCTTGTTCAAACGGCTTATGCGATTGGCGTTGCAGACCCTATGAGTTTAATGATTGAAGATTATGGAACAAGCAAAGTGAATAACGAGGTCTTGGTTAAAGCCGTAAAAGAGATTTGGTCTTTAAAGCCTGCGGACATTGTTAAAAACTTTGATCTCTTAAAGCCTAGATACAGCAAAACGGCAGCTTACGGGCATTTTGGAAGAGAAGAGGCTGAGTTTACTTGGGAGAAAACAGATAAAGTGGAAGCCCTAAAAGACGTAGTGAAAACATTGTCTTAACTCTGTAAAAGAACAAATATATTGCAACCTATGGCACTTTAGACTAACTATTTGTCATGGCTAGAAAAATCACAACAACGGTGTATATCACAGAGGCCCAGCAGATGATTTTAAAGGAGTTAAATCGTCGAACAAAAGTGCCTGTGGCTGAATTTATTCGTCAAGGGATTGATCTGGTTTTTGAAAGATATGAAGAGTTTATTCCTGGGCAATTAGAATTGAAAGATCTTCCCTTTGGATCGTCTCCAGAGGGATCTCAAAATATTGCTATCTCAAACGATACGTTAGATACAATGCTTATTAATGAAAATATAAAGGGTGTAACGGCCAAATAGATGCAACCGGAGTTTATCAGAAATTTTTCAATTATAGCTCATATTGATCATGGCAAATCTACATTGGCAGATGGACTACTTTCCTTTACGGGTGCAGTTACTGAACGAGAAGCAAAAGAGCAGTTGTTAGATAATATGGAGCTTGAGCGCGAGCGCGGAATCACCATTAAGGCACAGACTGTACGTCTGAATTACAAAGCTAAAGATGGGAATATATATCAGCTAAATTTAATTGATACCCCCGGACATGTAGACTTTAACTATGAAGTTTCTCGTTCGTTAGCCGCATGTGAAGGGGCCCTTTTGGTAGTGGATGCTGCTCAAGGTGTGGAAGCGCAGACGTTGGCCAACGTATATTTGGCTTTGGAAGCTGATCTAGAAATTATTCCTGTCTTGAATAAGATCGATCTGCCAGCGGCTGATATTGAAGGAGTAAAGCAGCAAATTGAAGACAGTATCGGTCTTGATGCTTCTGAAGCGATTGGAGCGAGTGCCAAAGAAAAGATTGGAATCGAAGAGATTTTAGAGGCTGTGGTAAAAAAAATACCAGCGCCAAAGGCTGATCGATCTAAACCTTTGAGAGCATTAATTTTTGATTCTTGGTTTGATAGCTATCAAGGCATTGTGATTTTAGTGAGAGTTGTCGATGGAGAGGTACGGCTAAAAGATAGAATTAAATTTTTAGACACCAATAGAGACTACGAAGTGTTGAAATTGGGCGTTTTTTCTCCCCAGCCGAAAAACTTAGAAAGTCTTTCTGCAGGAGAAGTTGGATTTTTAGTTTGTGGAGTAAAAGATATTCGCGATGTTCGAGTGGGCGACACGATAACTTCTTATAAAAGTTCCAATATACAGGCTTTAGCTGGATTTAAAAAAGTAAAGCCAATGGTTTTTTCTGGTATTTATCCAATTGATGCTAATGACTATGAAGATTTAAAAGAGGCGTTGGCGAAGCTTTCGTTGAATGATTCTAGTTTGCATTACGAAGTAGAGAGCTCTGCTGCGTTGGGATTTGGATTGAGATGTGGGTTTTTAGGCCTGTTGCATATGGAGATCATTCAAGAGCGCCTGCACCGCGAATTCGACCTCGACCTCATTCCCACCGCACCCTCGGTCGTTTATAAAATCCACCTGACCAACGGTGAATCGATCGAACTGTACAACCCCGTCGACATGCCCGATGTGGTGCGTATCAAATCGATCGAGGAACCGATCATCAAGGCGACGATTCTGGTGCCCGACGAATATCTCGGCGGCATCCTCCAACTGTGTCAGGAACGACGCGGCGAACAGATCGAACTGACCTATGCCGGTTCCCGCGCGATGCTGGTCTATCGCCTGCCGCTGAACGAAGTCGTGTTCGATTTCTACGACCGGCTGAAATCCATCTCGCGCGGTTATGCGTCCTTCGACTACGCCCTC
>JAGRAY010000197.1 GCA_020434375.1 Bdellovibrionales bacterium
TCACACTCCGCTATAATTTCTGCTGTAGCTTTAATTCGGTCCAAAGGAACTTGAGATTCTTCTGCTGCTCTCTCTAAGGTATAGTCCTTGTATAAAACCTTTAGGGCTCGGTCAAAGTGTTTAAATTCAAAAACACCATCTAATGACGCGTATTCAGCTTTTAAAGTTTTTAAATCATTAGTATCAGAAAACCTTTCATTCAACGTAAAGGCCTTTAAGAAACCTTTCCAATCTACCCAATCTTCAACGTATTTTTTATTATAGAGGTCATTCTGAATCAAATAATTGGCAATGGCTAACAACAAAACTGACTCACTACCTGGCCATGTCGGCAACCATACATCCGATTTAGAGGCCGTATTACTCAATCGAGGATCTAACGTAATTAATTTCGCACCACTCATTTTTCCTTCGATGATTCTTTGTGCATGAGGGTTGAAATAGTGACCTGTCTCAAGATGAGCGGAGATCAGGAGAATAACTTTCGCATGAGCATGATCTGGACTTGGACGATCAAAACCTGACCACGTATAATATCCCAAACGAGCACTACTCGAACAAATATTTGTATGAGAATTATGTCCGTCCACCCCCCAAGCGGATATGCATCGATTGGCATAATGATCTTCCCCTGGACGGCCCACATGGTACATAATCCCATCCCGCCGATTCTTTCTGCTCTCCCTCATCTTTTCAGCAATATCATTTAAAGCTTCATCCCAAGAAACTCTTTTCCACTTTCCTTCTCCTCTTTTACCGACTCGCTTCAGAGGATAAAGAATTCTTTCTGGATCATATATTTGGTTATGTGTCGCTGGTCCTTTTGCACAATTTCTGCCTCTGCTTCCAGGATGAACAGGGTTTCCTTCAAATTTTTTTATTTCATAATTTTTCTTATCGACATAAGCTAAAAGACCACAAGCACTTTCACAATTAAAACAAATTGTAGGAACCAAAGTATAATTCTTTTGGACTTTCTTAGGCCACTCTTTTGAATCATATTCAACCCAATCGTCCCATTTGTCAGGAGTAGGGTACCTACTGGTTCTTCCGTCTGGATGGATCACTTCTATCATTTCTTCTTTTTTCATGGCCTCTTCCTAAGTTAGCTATTTGGAATTCTCTGTGGCGCAGTCACAAAAGCATGCTCATATAAATAAAGACCTATAAAAGCTAATAAGCTAGCCAATACAAGTGCAAAGCTTCCTTCTAAGAAAAGTACTCCGATCGCTGCTATGTGTCCCACTAAAAGGTTTCCAATCCAAAAGTGTTTTTTGTATTCTCCACTAGTAATTTCGTGAGCGGCCCGAGCAGCCACTTCGCTAGCGTGTGGCATAAACAATTCTGCCCACTGAATCACCGCATCTGTTACTAAAGCGCCAATAAAAATCCACCTCAGCTCAAATGAAAAGCTCCAGTTTAAATCCACTACTCCATCAACGAATAATAAAATTCCAGCTCCACAAAAAACCCCTTGAACCAACATGTGAAACGGAAGCAATGAACTTTGCCAAAGGTCTCTTCCTTCGGCTTGACCAAAAAGAAAAGCAGTATAAATTTTTGTGCCAATTCCAAAAGGAATCGCTAAAAGAGCTAAGGCGTATCTAAAAGTGCTCATCCAACTCGCCTCTTGTAAAAAACCAAAATGAACAGCCAGCTCGAAGACAAACCACAATCCTACTAAATTTGTAAATGTGATCAAGAAGATAGAACCTCTAGCTAACCAACTACTCCAGTTAGGTCGCAGTAATATGTATAGAAACCGGTCCGGACGCTCTAAATCAGCCACTAACAAAATAGTTGTAAGAGTCATAAAAAATGTCGACAGCCCCGTAACCCACATCGTTAGCATTGGGTTGTAATCTATAAATTGAAACACATAAAAGATACTCATCAAAAAAACCGATCCGGCAGCTAACCCTTTTGTCACCAAATAAGAGGGAACCTGCCAATGCCAAGGAACTTTATGTTGAGCAGTATATGCCACTTGAACCATATGCTCAGCCTGTACTCCTTCTGCCACCGCTTTAGACGGAACATTACCCCTGGCCGGAGCACCTTGAATGCCTACTTTAGTGATGATGTCTCCATATTTAGTTTTCTTTGTTCCTGGTTTTTTCTGATCAAGATATGGACCGCTAAATTTTTTCTCTCCCACCTGCTCTGCCCACATATAAGACTCAGGAGTTTGATTGACCGCCGTTGGGTTCAAAGAAATAGAATCCCCATCAATATAAAATAATTTAGGGGCCGTCGCCTGCTCTGGTTTTCTGACGGTGACTTTTTCTTTTCCTAGCACTTGAGAAATTTCAGACTGAGGATCATCTAGATCCCCCGAAATGATTGCGTGAGTGGGGCAAACGACCACACAAGACGGCTCCAAACTGCTTTCTACCCTATGTGCACAATAATTACATTTAGCAGCGGTGTTGTTCTCTGGGTTGATATGAATAGAATCATAAGGACAAGCCTGCATACAAGCTTTGCAACCTATACATGCAGTATGGTCAAAGTCCACAATGCCATCTTCTCGCTTATACATAGCTGTTACTGGGCAAATTCTAACACAAGGAGCATTGTCGCAATGATTACAGCGAGTCACCTGAAAACGTCTCGATACATCGGGGTATTTTCCCACTTCGGTATACTTCACCCAAGTTCGATACACCCCTAAGGGTACTTCGTTTTCACTTTTGCATGCGGTAGAGCAAGCATGGCATCCAATACATTTTCTATTGTCGATGACAAAACCGTAATTCAAAGGGCACCCCTTAATGATGAAAAGCTTCGCTGATTATTTACGCATCCCAATATAATTATTTTTTAATATAAATTAACAAGTGTAAATAAAGAGTTGAACATTTCTTGTTTATTTCACGCTTTAACCCCATTAAAAATCTTATAGTAAAAGGAACAT
>JAGRAY010000198.1 GCA_020434375.1 Bdellovibrionales bacterium
CGCAAAATTCTCTGGGCACGTTCAAGCCTTTTGGGCGTTCTAATTAACCCGACATAATTCCACATGGTATGTTTAATCGTCATCCAATCTTGTGCCAGAAGTTCTTTTTCAACGGCTTCTGTGGCGGCCTCCCAATGCAAAACGTTTGGCATTTGATATGTCTTTTTGGATAGCTTTGAGCCAAGGTCTTGTCCCGCCCGAATGCCCCATACTAAATCTTCTAGTAAAGATGTGCTTGCCAATCGATTTCCACCATGAATACCAGTACAAGAGACCTCGCCCACTGCTTTTAAGTTTTTGACTGTGGTGTTTCCCCGATCGTCAACGTATACACCACCACAGGAGTAGTGGGCCGCAGGCACCACCGGAATAGGCTCTTTCGTCATGTCTATTCCCAAAGACAGGCATTTTGAATAAATGGAAGGGAATCGACTTCGAATCCAGTTACCATCTTTATGTGAGATATCTAAATACATGCAAGTCGAGCCTTCCTTTAGCATTTCGTCATGCAAGGCTCTGGAAACGATGTCTCTGGGAGCCAACTCAGCTCTTGGGTCATAGCGTTTCATAAAGGTTTCTCCAGAAGAGTTTAAAATTTTTGCCCCCTCCCCTCTAACAGCTTCTGAAATTAAGAAACGATCATTACTTTTTTGATACAGAGCTGTCGGGTGAAATTGAATGTATTCTAAATTCATGATGCGTGCCCCTGTGCGGTAAGCCATGGCTAAACCGTCACCGCGACTTCCTTTTGGATTGGTCGTGTGAAGATAGAGTTGTCCTAGTCCACCTGTTGCCAAAATCGTTTCTTTGGCCAAAATGGTTTTTATCTGGTGATTTTCATGATCATAAATATAGGCGCCTGTGCAGCGCGAGGTCTCGTAGACGTCTGCAGGGTTGGTTGAGTGATGCGAAAGCGTCAAAAGGTCAATAGCTGTATGCGAGGTTAAAATTGTAATATTCGGTTTTTCTTTAAGGTAATTTAAAAAGGTTTTTTCAATAATCTCTCCCGTTGCGTCACCAAAATGAAGAATTCTAGGTAGGCTGTGGGCAGCTTCTTCCGTGAGTTCTAACTCGCCATTTTCGTTTTTATCAAATGCAATTTGGAGTTCGTCAATTAAGACTTTTTTGACAAGTGCCGGGCCCTCCCTAATGAGAATATCAATACTTTTAGGATTCCCGATCTTTCCTCCAGCATCAAAAATATCGTGACCGAGTGCTTCAGGGTCTTTGAGGTCATTCTTAAATACAATGCCACCTTGCGCCCAGAGTGTGGCAGAGTCTTCTGGCTGCTTTGCACGAGTGATCATAAGAATATCATACCCATGTTTTGACAATTCGTAGGCCACGGAGCAACCCGCAAGACCCGTTCCAATGATGAGACAGTCTGTTTGTATATGACTCATAAGAGTTCTATTTTAAAGTTCATATCCACCGCGCTCGCTGAATGCGTTAAAGCTCCCACTGAAATATAATCGACCCCCAAAGCACAAAGCGTTGCTATATTATTTTTTGTAACACCACCAGAGACTTCCAATATCGTTTTTTTCTTGGCGATATCAACGCATTTTTTAATTTCTTCCTCAGACATATTGTCCAGAAGAAATCGTTCAATATTCAATGGGAGCAATCGTTTTAAAATTTCTGAGTTTGGAATTTCAATCGTTATCGATTTATTTGGATACGCATCCCGAACTTTTTTCACAGCGGTTTCGTATGAACCATCGCAGGCGGCAATATGGTTATCTTTGATCAAAATTTCATCATATAAACCCATTCGATGGTTCACGCCACCTCCTGTCTTTACGGCATATTTTTCAAGATGCCTGTAGAGAGGTATCGTTTTTCGTGTGTCGAGTATTTTGGTTTGTGTCCCATTTGTGAGGTTGACAAAAGCATGCGTTAGCGTGGCAATTCCACTTAGCCTTTGCATTAAATTGAGTGCCACTCGTTCGGCTCCAAGCAGCGCTGCAAGGGTCCCCGTCACCTTTGCAAGAATTGTATTTTTTGTTACAAATTGACCGTCATCGATTGACGCTTCTATTTTTATGTTTGGGTCCAGGTAAGCAAAGGTTGCTCCAAAAAGTCCCATTCCACAAACCACAAGATCTTCCTTAGCCCGAAGAAGCCCTCTTCCTCTGGCTTTTGGCGAAACAATAGCTAATGTGGTTTTGTCGCCGTTTCCAAGATCTTCTGACAGCGCTAGGCGGATAATGTCACTTGTGAACATAAGAAGACCATAGCCGGTCGCTATTTTGGGTCAAGTATTTGACAAGGTGAAGCTCTTTTTTAGAAGATCGCTTTTGGTTTGCACAACCAAGGTTAGGCGAAGTTCGTGTTCGTGAAAGAATTTGATGATCTCTTCGTCAGAAAACTGAATTTTGTGCATGTGCCTTTTGCCATGAATATTTAAAACAATCGTGGCGTCGCACACGCCAACGTATGCCTCTTGTATACTAATCGTTCGTTCATTTAGATTTTCTTCGTCAAATTCTTGAAGAGGTTTTGTCGATGTGTCAACCACCTGATCGGTCACTCTTAAAATATGATCACCAATGGAAATACGGTCTCCCAATTGAAGTTCCTGCTTGAGTGTGCTTTTGCCATTAATCAGAATGCCGTTTTCGCTCTGTTGATCTTCAATAAAGTAGTGACCACCAAGGCAAGTGATTTTTGCATGGGATCGTGAAACCTTTGGGTCGTCCAGAACAATTTGGTTTTCTGGCATTCGTCCAATATAGGTTACCGTATCATTAAGGGCGCACAAATGGAGGTGTTCTTGTTTATGGTCCAAAACCTCTATACTCCAAGGGCGAATCGTATTTTGTGTTAACTCTGCCCACTCAAGTGAAGATTTTTTAGACATTGAATTCCTCCTAAAAAGGATAGTTCATTGACGTCGCAATTTTTTGTGC
>JAGRAY010000199.1 GCA_020434375.1 Bdellovibrionales bacterium
CTGAGGGTTCCAGCCAAGGATTTTTTTGGCTTTGTCGGGAGATGCCACAGTTTTCTTCGGTCATTTGCTCAAGAAGTCTATAGTGGGTATCTGCTAAATCGGTCACATGAACAAAATCACGGTCACAAGTGCCCTCGCGCATGTCATAGTCATTTCCGTATACTGTGACTTTTCTTGTTGATCCAGGGCCGTTTTGCAAGCATTTGGAATGAGATGGTAATCGGGGAGACAGCTATCCTATTTTCCCCCGATTCTTAAATCCTTGATAAGGATTAAGGCTTATCGATGAAGGATCAAGGAAAACATGGTGAGCCGTGGAGGATTCGAACCTCCGACCCGCTGATTAAGAGTCAGCTGCTCTACCAGCTGAGCTAACGGCCCATTTCTTTGATTTGGGCCAGCATGTAGCATCTTTTTAGTCGGTATGCAATGAAGCGTAGAAGTTCTTATTCCACCGAAATGCGTCCAATTTTTCGAGAAGTTTGGGGCTAAGTTTTTTTCCATCGGCGTAGCTGGTGTTAGCCTCCACATGCTTTGCCTTTCGCATGCCGGCAATGACTGTAGAGATTGCGGAGTTTGAAAGGCAAAAGCGAATTGCCAGTTCCGGAAGGCTTTTTGCTTCCTCTCCAAGGCACTTTTTTAGCTCATTGACTTTTTGTTCGACCATGGTCAGACGGTTATCGCCAAAATATAAATTTCTAAAGTCACCTTCTGGGAAAGTTGTTTGAGCATTGAGCGTTCCGGTAAGTGCGCCTTCATCAAAGGGCACACGCGCGATTACACCAATTTGGTTGGCCTTGCAGAGATCGAGCAAGGCATCATCGGCTGTTGGATCAAAAATATTGTAAATACATTGAACGGTGTCGGCGATGTGATTTTGCGCCAGAAGCAGGGCACTGTTGGGGTCGTGATCATTAATCGATACGCCTATGAATCGTACTTTGCCTTCTCGTTTTAAGGTTAAAAGTGCTTCTTGCCATTCTGTGTGTTCTAACCATTCATCCTGCCAAACATGAAGTTGAATGAGGTCAATGGTATCGATTTTTAAGTTCTTAAGCGACTTGTGAACCGAATCCCTAATATGATCTTTTGGGAAAACGTCGTTCACTGGAATACCACAGGGTGCGGGCCATTTTAAGTTTTTGGGTGGAATCTTTGTAGCAATGATTACATTGTATCGGCCAATATCGTTTGCTAATTGACCAATGAGTTTTTCCGAGTGACCGTCGCCATAAGCAAGTGCAGTGTCATAAAAATTAATACCTTGTTTGAAGGCTAGGTGAAGAGCTTTCAAAGCTTCTTCGTCGTTTCCATTTTGCCACTCGCTCCCGCCAATACCCCAGGCACCAAAGCCGATTTCAGAGACGCGAAGATCTGTTTTACCTAAGATGCGATATTCCATAACATCTTAGGATTTATCACAAAAATTCTACATCAACGAATTTCTGCCACCCCTTGTAGAGCGGTACCGACTGTAACGACGGTTTCTTGAATAGAACGCCTCAGAAGATTTGAGAGGTTCATTCATGGGTGACGTAATTTCTTCGCTGTCGAAATTTTTATCGCTTGTCGCGATAACGTCTTTAGGTAAGTCATTTCCGATATTTGTATTGTTCTTTTCTATAGCCATACTCTTTACCTCGCATTTTGTGTGCCAATTTTGGCTTTAATGTTTTCAGCAGCTTACACCTATTGCTACATCTGTTTCTACCCTTTTACGTCACATTGGATGGGAATTCAATGCCCCGGTTTTGAATTGATATTTGAATTTGGAGCCTATGAAAAAAATGCAGAGGTTGGGATCTTTTTGCGCCCTCTTGGCGAAAATCGGCATAGTTGATACAAGTGAGTTTCAATTATATCAATGGGTTGCAGCTCTTATTGGTGTCTAAAATTGGAACAAACCTTGCAGTTATATGGGATGAGATGCAAAAGAAAAAACATATAGAGCATGACTTTTATCTGCCACGTCTCGAACAGGACGAGCAATTTAAGCCCTTGCATTTGCCGCTTCCATGTCCTGATTTTTTGGAAGCTCCTGAGAAGTCTCGGTCTAAAGAGAGACAGGACGTCGAAAGAGGCGTTTGGGAAATCAAAATATAGGCGCTTTTGGTCTACTCAAAACTCTTTTTTGATTTAATAGAAATATAAAGATAAAGTGTATCCGAGATGAGATACACAAAATTGGTCGTTTTTTCCCTCATAGGCTTCATTGGGTTGCTAAGCGCTCAATCGTATGCTGGCCCAGGCGATTATAGTTTAAGAGTGAAAGCTGGACCTTCTTTTTCGCTCAACAATAGCTGGAGCGATCAACTCAGAATTGGTGCAGATTTTGATTACGATCTTGGCTATTCAATGGGCGTCGGATTTTTAACCGTGTTTGGTTTTAGTGATGATTTTCGTTTTCAAATGATCCCAACATTTCGTTACGATGTTCTTTATATTGGTCCAGGGTCTTTTCACGCGCTTGCAGGTGTGGGTTATGGGCGATTTAATGGAGCTAACGCCATGGATGTTCGAACAGGCCTTGGCCTTACACTTCCCCTTGGAGATAATTATGAGGTGAATAGCGACGTGAATCTATTTTTCACGCCAGCGGGAACTTCAGGAACTCCAGTGACCCTTGATTGGCTCATCGCTTTTGGATTTAAATTCCATTAAGTCTTACTATCTTTCTTTTTCATAGGGCACGAGAATAACCTCATCGAGGTGATACTCTAATTGGTTTTTGTCGCGACAAAAGATCCTTCGTTGAATTTTGTTCCGAGATGAAAATAATTGTCTATCAGTTCGTTTTCTTCCATTGAAAAATAAAATGTGACCTACTGGAAAGCACTATATAGTATTTTAAGTTTTAGTTGATACTGCTTAAATTTTGGA
>JAGRAY010000019.1 GCA_020434375.1 Bdellovibrionales bacterium
TTGGAGCGTAGCGACGGAGCCAGTAGGCAACTTCCAAAATTTACTTTGGTGTTTCAACTTATATTTAATTTACTATACATCCTTCAAATTTTCCAACCGCCGAGTGGTTTGAGTGGGACGTTCCAGCGGCCTTGTCACTGGATGGGGCGATGCGAGCCCCTATTATTGAACGTTGCTTTGCTTTCGATAGTATTCTTTTTTCAAACCAAAATATCGCATACGTTCAAAAAGTGCTCTTGGTTGTATCCCTGCCAGCTTTGCCGCAATGCCTATTCGCCCCTGCGTTTTGCTTAAAAGATGATCTAGATAAATTCTTTCAAAATGATCCATGGTTTGGCGTCTAAATTCTTTGATAGGTTTGTTCATCCATTCATCGGAAATACGATGTCCAACTCGACTTCTATCAAAATCAAATTTCTGAGATTCTACATTTGACTGAAGTATGTCATTTGGAAGCTCTGCCAATGTGATGGCATTGTCGCCACTTAGTAACATCGCACGCTCAATCACGTTTAGAAGTTCCCGAACATTTCCTGGCCAAGAATAATCTTTCAATATTTTTACGACTTTAGGATCCAGTCGCGTCGCACTTGATGGAAGTCTCTTTCTAAAATGCTGGATAGCACTATTGGCGAGTTCTTCGATATCTTCCCTGCGCTGCCGAAGTGGAGGCACCTCCAATGTAATCACATTGAGGCGATAATAGAGATCCTGACGAAACTTCCCTTCCTTGACCTCCGTCACCAGGTGTCGATTGCTTGCCGCCATAACTCGGACATCTACGTGAAGCGCTCGCTCTCCCCCTACGCGCTGCACTTCCCTCTCTTGAAGAACTCTAAGCAGTTTTACTTGTAAATGAAGCGGCATTTCGGCTATTTCATCTAGAAATACAGTTCCCTTATGAGCCATTTCGAAGATGCCTCTACGCAGTCTCGTCGCTCCTGTGAACGCACCTTTCTCGTGTCCAAACAATTCACTCTCAAGAAGCGTCTCAGACAGCGCTCCGCAATTTACAGCCACAAAAGGGCCTTTACGGCTATGACATTCGGAATGAATGGCTCGAGCCAGTCGTTCTTTACCAACCCCAGTTTCACCAAGAAACAAAATAGATGAATCTCCCTTGAGAACCTTACGAACCATCTCCATGAATGTCTTCATGGTGGCACTCTTGGACACAAAATCAGAAATTTTTGGTTCATTGTTTCGGCCCTCGATTTCAATCACTTTTCCTAAAAGAGCTTCTTTTTTATGAACAAGGTTTTTAAAAATGGCTTTTACTTCCGATGTCGAAAAGGAGTCAGAAATACAAGCATCACAACCCACGGCAAGGTATGCCGCTCGATCTTTTGGATTTTCATTCTCTGAGAGAACAACGATACTTGGCGCCTCTGTTAAGAAACGATTTTCTCTAGCATTCACAATATTCTCAGGAGAAGCACAGTCAGAAGACACAACGACGATATCGGGCACAGATTTTTCGATGCTTTCTTTTAAATCATGAGATTGATTTAACGTTTGCACCATAAAATTCGTGTTCTCAGACAAAACTCGATGAACGCGCGTTGTAAAATCACCGTTTGAATGAACAAAAAGTATCCTTGGAATCATTTGGTAACTTTAAATATCGTGTCATTTGAAAAGACACAAGGTATTCGGAACTATAAGTTCCGAAAAAGTAATCTTTAACCTGGTTCTGCGAGTATTTAGTGGTATGTCACGAAAATGTGTTTATCGGCAGTCTTATGTTTAAAATTTGCTTGATGGCAAAATATGGAACGATATGGCCCAGACATTATTCATAAAATTGAATTTTAGAAAATAACATGTAGTCGTTTTTTTGATAGAATAACATAATGAAAGACAATACAAACCTTCGAAACTTTATTGGTAGTCTTCCAAAAGCAGAGCTTCATATTCATATTGAAGGATCTCTTGAACCCGACCTGATGCTCAAGCTTTCGGAAAAAAACCATGTAAACTTAAAATATTCAACTATTGACGAGGTCAAGAAGGCTTATGAATTTGAAAATCTTCAGTCATTTTTAGATATATACTATGAGGGAGCTTCGGTTCTTTTGAAAGAAGAAGACTTCTTCGATTTAGCAATGGCTTATTTTGACAAATGCGCTAGGCAAAACGTTAAACATATAGAGTTATTTTTCGACCCTCAAACCCATACCGATCGGGGTATAAAGTTTGATATCGTTTTAAATGGACTTTGGAACGCATGTGAAAATGCAAAACAAAGATGGGGTTTGTCGAGTAAACTCATCATGTGTTTTTTGAGACATTTGAGCGCCGAAAATGCACATGAAACATTAAAACAGGCTTTACCCTATAAAAATAAAATTATAGCTGTGGGTCTTGATTCTTCGGAAGTAGGGCACCCACCATCTAAATTTAAAACCGTTTTTGACGAAGCTCGAAGGCAAGGATTTCTAACTGTAGCCCATGCAGGAGAAGAGGGCCCTCCTGAGTATATCTGGGATGCGCTCGATAACCTCAAGGTTTCTCGAATTGACCACGGTGTTCGGTGCCTCGAAGATGCTCGACTTGTAGCGGAACTTCAGAAAAAGCAAGTGCCTCTTACGGTGTGTCCGCTTTCGAACGTAAAACTTCGCGTGTTTAAATCGATGAAAGATCATTGCCTAAAAAAACTCCTTCGTGCAAATCTGCTTGCAACAATTAACTCGGATGACCCTGCTTATTTTGGAGGATATCTGAATGAAAATTATTTGGCTGCAGCAGAAGCTTTAGACTTATCTCACGAAGATTTAATCAATTTGGCTAGAAACAGTTTCATCGCAAGTTTTCTTACGAAAGAAGAAAAGACAAAATATCTTAAACAAATTGATTCTGTGAATTAGGATTGCCCTTTCCGTCGCTTTGCCCATGAAAGGTGGGAGAACAGGTTCATCTCTTTTAAAGGGGAATTTCCTCGTCTGTCGATTTTAACTTTGCTTGCATCGTATTAACTAAGTGCTTAAAGCCCTTCTTTTTAATAATTTGATTGAACTGGCTTTGATAGTTGCGAATTAAATTGACGTTGTCTAACGTAATATTATAAATCATCCACTTGCCACTCTTTCGATGTAAGTCATAGGTAATATCAACATTCGCATCTTTTTGAGCAACTCTAGAGGTAACACTTGCATGTCCTTCTTGAACAACTTCATTAATATAAGAAACATCGTAGTCTGCTACAAGGTTTCTTGAACGTTTTAAGTAAGAGGTCTCCACCAATTCGATAAAAAGCTTCGAAAATTTCTTTCGATCTGAGGGCTTTTGCTTTTTCCAATTTCCTCCCAAACTTTGTTTTGCCAATTCATCAAAATCAAAAAATTGCCTAACTTTTGAAGCAATACTCTTCTCTCTTGATTGGTCCTTTTTTCCTTTTTGTTTCGGGTCTTTAATTTCTGCAAGACCTTTTAATTCCTCGGTATAACGCTTGATAACGTCTGTAGGTGTATTTTTAGCCGGTTGTTTAATATCAAGCTTTTTCTCAATAGCTGGAGGCTGAGATTTGAGTGTTTCTGCATTCACAACAACCAGGAAGAGACTCGCGATGATGGCAAAATTAATTGTTTTCATGATTTCCTTTCTCTATGCTTCTTATCGTATAACGGATTCTTTGAAAAGCTGTCCAATTGGTAGAACCAGCCAAAATTAGCATGACCAACATTAAAATATGTTGGGGAGGTACGCGATGCTCACCGTAAAAAGGCATAAGTGATATCTGAAAGATGGAACTAATAATTGACCCAAAACCCAAAATAAAAAAACGTTCTGGTCTTTGAATGGCTCCTATTTCTGAAAGTTCCACACCCAACGATTCTGCCTTGGCTCTAGTATAAGGCACAAGCGCACTGCCTAACAAGGCTAAAAGGCAAACATAAAAAATCCAGCTATTTTGAAAAAAGATAGTGACGCCCATCATCATAAAAAAATCTTGGTAACGATCCATGACAGAATCCAAAAATGCTCCTTTAGGCCCTGAAACACCTATGGCTCTTGCAATACGACCATCTAAAATATCTAAACTTCCAATCAAGAGTACCATCCAGCCTGCACTCAAAATATGATCGGCGGCAAAAAGGTACCCGCAAATTAGACACAAAAAAGTTCCCGTATAAGTAATTGTATCAGGTGTAATTTTCTTACTAAGGCAAAATGCTTCGATGGGAGCCATTACTTTGTGTACCCACCAGTTTTTAATTTCTGAACCGAGCAATATGGAGTCTTGATCTAATTTAGCCTGAGATTCCGACGGACCGGATTTAGTATTTGACATCGGTTAACTCCTCACCTACCACACGCGAGAGCTGCGACAATGTAATATTAAATTCATACATGACATCCAGATAATTTGCTTTAACACGAGAATACGCCACGAAGGCCTCTAATAAATCTTTAATAGGAACAAGTCCTGCCCCAAAATTGAGCGTGGTTGCAAGAACCCAACTTCGCCCTGCTTTAAATGCTCGCTCTGAACTGTCATAAGACTTTTGTCTTGCTGCAAAATCTGCGTAACTTTTGCGAACTTCAATTTCTATCCCTTGAAACGCTAAATCTCTTTGTGAAGATACTTTCTTGTATTGAGCCAGTGCTTCTCTATATTTTGCGTTTGTCAAATGAAACGACAGCTTCTGCTCCATTCCGAAAAAAACGCCTCCACCGTTAAAATTAAAATCATTCACCAAGAACGGATTATTAATGCTTTGTCTATCTGGGGCTTTTGCATAGTTATAAAAACCCGCCATGAAAAACGAAGGAAAGTAATTCGCCTTAACTGACTTCATATAGGCTTCTGCGGCTTTCACCGCTTCCTGAAGTTGCGACATTTCTGGCCTTGCCACCTTGGTGCGATTCAAGTAGTAGTCTATCCCCTTTAGATCTATTTTTTCTACGCGAATACTTTGATCTGCAATGTCTATTTCATTTGGCGACATTCCCATTAGCACACCCAGTGTTTCTCGAGCAAAACGTATACCATTTTCTAACTCAATTTTTCGTTTTTCTGTTTCACCTCGAAATACTTCGAGCCTCATAAGATCAACATCTGTGGCCTCACCCGATCCGGACTTCAACCGCTCTTCTATTTTTTCTTTTGCTTTTTGCGTGCGACTATCTAATTCATTAATAAAATCGTAAAGGCTATATAAAAAACGAAGCGTGTGATACGTACGCTTCACATCAAAAACCAAATTGTTTCTTGCAACAATTTTTTGAAATTCCTTAGCGGATACCCCATGAGACGCAGCGCTCTGGAGTTTTGAAATTTTTCCAAATGTATAAATAGGTTGAATGGCTTCGACCCGTCCTCTTACGAAAGGTCCAATACTTCCAAAACCATTGCTAACTTCTGGAAACCCGCCTTCCGGCCCCGAACCTTGAGGAACATCCGGAATCGGACCACCTGTAATCTGAAGTGAGATTGATGGCAAAACACCAGCGGCCTTTGCCTGAGCTTGCTTGGCCTGAGCTTCGGCCAGGTCCATTTCTGCTACGGTTAGCGACGGAGAGTAAGCAATCGATTTTTTTAGGATATCTGAGAGAGAATATTTAGCAATGGACGTTTCACTTGTTTCCTGTGCAAAACTCACACCGGAAATAAGAATACAACATAAAATTTTAAGCCATCGAACTGTCATCTGCTTTAGCAAGATAGTTTATCGCCCCCATCGCATTTAGGCGACTATTTTAGATGTTATTCTATGGCAAACGTAGCCAAATTCTTTGCTCATTAAACTAGTAAAGTGCTTTCATAAAATTTCCATGGAGCTGTGGAAATTTTTCCAACCAAGCACGTCGCTCTTCACGAAGACTCAATAGTTTTTCTGTGAGTTCTGATTCAGACCAAAAATGACTAAAGTTAAAATCGGAGATATCCATGCCCTCAATATGTTCTGGAGTCTCTAAATTCAGGATGTCGTCTTTTTTCCAGGTAATACCCTCTCTGGCCACAGCCCGAAGGATCGCAATCGTCTCCAAAATAGATATCTTTCGAGACTTCTCCGCTTCCCCGACCTTGCCAGTATTAAGCAGAAAGCATTCCATTTGAGGGTTATTGTCTAAAATTTCAAAAAATCGGTTTCCTTCAAAATCTTTGGATCCCACTATAAACGGGTTGGTACCAACTTCCCGAACGGGTTCACCTTTGGCTTTTGGATCCGCCGCTGAAGTTTTAATAGATTCTCCCAACATAAAGGCCAATGCGGCTTGTTCTCTGGTTAAACGAGCAACAGGTGGCGTCATTGGATTGCGTGTAATGAAAAAAATTTGATTTGCTTGCGGCATATCGATGTCACCATCTGTGTTTAATACCTGCCTGACTGGCGCAACAGCTCGTCCATTTTTTGCTATCGAATCATTGTAAAAATCGACTTTTCCATCAGGGGCCACATAGACATTTTCAAAAATAGTCTCTGGAGAGATCGCAGCACCATATAGAGCACCTTGATCGGTGGGATTTAAGCCTTCAGTTTTGATATAAAAACCCTCAATTTCGGTTCCGCGTGCCGAGCCATCCTTATTTAAAATAACAACATCGTCTTGACGCACACGACATTTTTCACCTTGCGATGCATCGAGGCTATAGTCGTGGCATGTCAGGCTGGTTTTACCCGTACCCGAGAGACCAAAGAAGAGAATACCTGATCGCTCAATTTTACCTGTTTTATGGCTCTTAGCCCAAACTTCTTTGGAACCCGCGTGCAAACCAAGGCCACCTTGTTGTTTGGCGCGATACATGACCATGCGTAAAAATGCCTTTTTTATTTCGCCATAGTAGTCCGAACCCAAGACGTACGTTACGCCAGCATCCGCATCTACGAGAATTCGCCTTTCGGCGGAGCTAAATTCTGGCACGTCAACCACAAATAAATCCGGATGTTCAAACTTACCCTGAACGGGGCCCAAGCTCGCGTGAAACATATGTGCTAGACGAGCGTATGGTTTTGTAACCCAAAGTCGACATACAAAAGCTTCTTCTGAAGGCCCCTGACACATTTGTCTATCAACTTCGATCACGGTTTGTTTCTTGAGATATTCTTGTATTTGCTTGAGAATTTTACGGTCTTCTTCGGTGACCTGCTTGTCAACAGTGGTTCGTGTAAATGCGGCACTGCGTGACTTGAATTTAGCCACGTAAGATGCACTGCCATATTCAGTGGTTTTTTCATCACCCTTAGCCATGGCCCTGAGTTCTTCACGAACACTCCCACGAATCACTTCATGGGCAGAGGGAACAACTGTAAATTCAGATTCGAATGTTTTGCTTTTCGATGTCACTGCTTTTCTCGCTTGTTTGGGATCTAACTCTAACATCTGGGAACCTCCACAATAAATTAGGGCCGGAGCCTATCATGGCTCATCTTGAATTACAACGCGAAAAATCATTCGCTAAGCGTCGATCGCCCATATAAACTTCCGATGGATTCTGTTTACACCCAGGATGCGTTCGGGGAAACTCACAACCGCGAAGCGGCTTGCGAGGAGGTTAGAGAAGCCTTAGTGCGCTTTGCCCTTGTAGGAGGCAATGCTAGATCCTATAGTATATCTTCTTGAAAAGAGCTTAAGGCCAGCTTAATGTACCGAACATTTTCATGAGATATATTCATTCTAAAATCATTAACCAAACTTTAAAGCTGACCTTGCCCATTTCGTTTGCACGAATTCTCGAAGTTGGAATGACCACCGTCGACACCATCATGATTGGTCATCTAGGGAAAAACGCTTTGGCTACTGTGGGCATTGCGATTCCTCTTTGGAATATTTTGGCCGTGTTCTTCATGGGAACATTGTTTGCCCTAACACCTATTTTGGGTCGGGAAATACGACATCGAAAGTTCGACGAAGCAGCCAAAGTACTTTTAGCAGCCAAATCGATCTGTCTCATTTTTTTCTTGTGTACGGTCGCGATATTTTTGATCAGCGGTTTTCTATTTCGACTCTTAAGTCAACCAGATGATCTCATTCGTTTTGCAACTTATTTTTTATTTGTCATGCTCTTTGGAGTCCCTTCATTTTTGTTTAACCAGATATTGAGGCAGATATTCGAGGTTTACAAAAAACCTGGAGTCACTGTCATGATTTCTTGTGTAGGATTTTTGTTGAACTTAGTTGGAAATTATATGCTCATTTACGGTAAATGGGGCGTGCCAGCTTTAGGAATCTATGGCTCTGCACTCTCCACTGGTATTTGTTGGCTTTGGATGTTCTTAGCCCACCTTTGGTTCTTGAAGATCTTAAAGCTTCAATTTTCTCCCGCAAAAATACTATTTTCATTTAGTCTTGGGTCCAAAACATCGATAAGATCTTTTTTAAATCAAGGTCTCCCTTTGGGAGCAGGTGTTTTCACTGAGGTTAGTTTCTTTGTTTTCACAGCCTGGATGATTGGTCAACTCGGCAAACTTCCGTTAGCATCGCATCACATCGCCATTAATTTGGCTTCGATTACGTTCATGCTTGCCATAGGCACCTCTAGTGCAGCCACTATTTTAATTTCTCAAACGACTGGACTCTATCAAGCGGCAAGAATTTTTCTTTTTGGATTTTCTGGCTTTGTCATCATTGTTACATTTATGACATTGTCCGCTATTATTTTCATTTGTTTTCCGCGATTTTTGGTTAATTTATATACAAATGACCTCGATATTCTCAATTTTGCTCCCAAATTATTGTGGCTCGGAGGCCTCTTCCAGATCTTCGATGGCCTTCAGTGTGTTGGGTTTGGTATTCTTCGTGGCATAGGTGCTTCAAAAATGGCACTTAGGAACACGTTAGTGTCCTATTGGCTCATCGGTGCCTCTAGTGGGATTTTTCTTGGCAGCGTATTAGGATTTGGAGCCCAAGGATATTGGGTTGGGATTAATATTGGTCTTGCCACCGCCGCATGTTTGCATTACTGGAGCTTTAGGTTGAAACTTTGCGACATTCGCCTTACGAAGACTTTGTAATATTGTAACGCTTGAGTCTCATTTCTAAAATACGCCGGCTTGTACCTAAGAGTTCTGCAATCTCACTGTTTGATTTATCGGGATAGTTTTTTAGTGCACGTTCAATAACTTCTTTTTCAAGCTTGAATTTAATCTCTTCAATTTTCTTGAGGCCTTCTTCCATGGGAATCTGAGTCGACAAATCACTGTTTTTCTTCAATCCATGACCCTGTGCAGGAAAATCTTCCAATTCAATAGAAGGGTTTTGAGAAATCACGACAGCACGCTCAATCATATTTTCAAGCTCTCTAATATTTCCTGGATAGTCGTATTGAAGCAAGTACGAAGCTGCTTCTTTAGAAAGTGTCTTTTTCAAAACCCCCGCTCTTCGGGCCTTTTCTTCTAAAAAATGGTCGATCAGTAGTGGTAAGTCTTCTCGCCTTTCACGAAGTGGAGGAACATGAATAGCTAAAACATTTAGACGATAGAACAGATCTTCTCTAAATAGTTTCTCTATAACTGCGTTTTCAAGATTTCGATTACTTGCTGCAATAATTCGAACATTCACTTTTATAGTGGCTGAGTCTCCGACACGTTCAAATTCTTTCTCCTGCAAAACTCTGAGTAGCTTCGATTGCAAGTTCAAAGGCATCTCGCCAATTTCATCCAAAAAAAGTGTGCCATGGTCGGCTAGTTCAAACTTTCCTTCTTTATCGCGAAGCGCTCCTGTAAATGCTCCCTTTCGATGTCCAAAAAGTTCACTCTCAAGCAAGTTTTCAGGCAAAGCCGCGCAATTAATTGCGATGAATGCTTTGGATTTTCGACTCCCACTAAAATGAATCGCTTTAGCTACAAGTTCCTTGCCTGTACCACTCTCGCCCGATATCAAAACAGTTGAATCTGTTTCAGCAGCTCTTGAAACCCATCTGTAAACATCCTGCATCTGACGACTATTTCCAATCATATCTCCGAATCTTGCTCTAAAAGGCGTGTCTTCATCCGCTACAGAGATTTTGTGGTTCGCCATGAGAACCTTGTGAATCAAACTTAGGAGTTCGTCATTATCAAATGGCTTTTGAATATAATCGTTGGCACCTTCTTTAATGGCAGTCACCGCTGATTCAACTGTCGAATAGGCGGTCATTAATATTACAGGAAGGTCTGGCTTTTCTTTTTTAATTGCACAGAGAAGTTCCAACCCAGATTTGCCAGGCATAGTAAGGTCCGTCACCACCAAATCGACCGGGCCCTTCAATGAGTCAAGAGCTGCATAATAATCAGTTGCCGTTTTAACCCTATATTGCCCCTCCTCTGAGAGTAGTATTTCAAGCGAACGACAAATACGCTTTTCGTCGTCAACCACTAAAATCATAGGCTTGTCTGGCATCACGTTAACCCATGTCTATAAACGATCCCTCACAAAGATTCAATTCGAAATCGGCTAAGACTATCTAAAGGTTTGATCCATCTCGCCTATATTAGGATACAAAGTCTCCTCTTCTAAGTTATCAGCTTCAAACAAAAATATTTTACCCTCATACGCTTTCACTTCATCATAATAGTCGGCAGATCTGGGCACCTTAATAATGATATAGCCATCAAAATCCGTCTGATTGATTTCTTTAACATTTTCCTCAAGAGACGTGCTCGGTCCAGTGCCTGAAGATCTTAACTCTGGCGGCAGGGATGCTTCGTTTATGATAATAAACAAACTACCTGCACGAACCAATACAAAGCCAGCGGCCTGAAGAATTCGCGAGCCAATAGCGTACGACACACCGCCAATCGCCATATCTCTCGCAAGATCATCTATCCATTTTGGTCGAGGACTCTGCACGACCCTTGGGTCAACCATATTGTCTCTCGGGTTCACTCTAAAACTCTTGTCATTAATTGGACGCCATTCCATTGCAGGTTCAATTTTTGGATTTTTGTCGTACTCGGTTCGACCTATACAAAGATAACGGTACTCAGGTTGCACTGGTGCAAAAGCGGGCTCATAAGCAATTTTGTCTATCTTTAGCGTATCTAGAAAGAGATTCAGCGAATTACAATTTATGGGTTCAAGGTCGTTGCAAACTTCAATATTTGGATAACCCTTAACTCTAACACCATAAGCAATTGTTTCCTCTTCAAACCAATCAGCGTTCAAATTGAAAATCTCTTGTGGCATTTTATAGCCGTATTGACAAATACCCACAGCTTGGTCTGTTGGTAACAGATTTTGGCCCAAGGCCCCAGTCATCATCATTGCACAAACATAGAAAACGAGTCTCTTTATTACGATATTTCTTGAATTCATTTATCCCCTCTTTCAAAGCGAGCCCTATCAAAAGTCATCGATTTTTGTCAACCCAAGATTTTTTGTTTAACAAGGCACTGGGAATCGAATGATAAACTTGGTTCCCTTGTTTTTTTGGCTTTCGACCTCAATTTTTGCGCCGTGCTCTAATACTACCTGGGCCACTATCGCTAGACCTAGACCTGTTCCCATAGCCTTGGTTGTGTAAAAAGGTTTAAAAATTTGATCACGCGTGCTGGCATCCATACCCTTTCCAAAATCTTGAATTACAACTTCGACCTTTGCAGGTCCGTTTGATTTTCCAAGAACCCTTGTTCGTATCAATATTTTGGAATTTACCTTTGATGCTTCAAGCGCATTAACTAATAGATTTTCAAAAGCACGAATAAGGCGATTTTCATCCGCCTCAATTTGGGGTTCATTGCTTTCATATTGCAATTCAACTTGTACTTGCTTTTGGCTGAAACGATCTTTCAATTTTAAAACTAATTTCTCTAAAATAATATGGAGCGAGCAGCGTTTCATTTGAACACCAATTGGTTTTGCATAAGTTAAGATCTCAGACACCGTGTGGTCCATGCGCTGGGCTTCTTCGTCAATAAATGTGGCAAGCTCAAATGCGGGATCGGAAGATTTAAATCTCTTTTTTAAACTCCCAGAAGAGATCCGAATCGTGCTCAATGGATTTTTAATATCGTGAATCAAAATGCTCGCCATCTGTCCGAGCTCTGCTAATCGAGATTGCCTTTCAGCTTCAAAAGAAAGTTCAGCATTATCTAAAACAATACCCATGCGTTCTGACAAAGGCATAAAAAACTCAAAATCGCTTGCATCAAAAGTTTCGCCCGAGCCTTTAATACCCAATAAAATAACACCCAAAAGCTTCTGAGACGATTGAATGGGAACAATCAACTCAACATCATGTGCCTTGAGCGTCGCAATTGATTGTGGAAACGATCCCATATGTGTTTCCTCCAAAGACGGTGTTTCACGAGGGTGACGTTCTTTGGAGAGTTCTCCCATTAGACCTTCCGATTCAAACAAAGGTAGATGCTTTTCAATATCAAACACATGACCCGAGACGGACCAAATCCAACGCCTGTTAGCAAATTGATTGGAAAATAAAACAATGAAAAGCTTTGTAGGTTCAAAAATTCGCGCGAGTTCTTGCCCCACTGTTTCGGCAATAACTTTTGGTTGCATTCCGGCCACAAGTTTGCGATCGAGTTTTACGAGTGCTTCTTTCGCATTGTATTGACTTCGAAATAGGAATCTAGCAACCCATTTGTTTACAAGTAGTCTTAAGCGATTAAATACAAAACCAAGAAAAAAGAAAAACAAAATCATGAACCATCGAAACACTGGTCCCGAATGCTCATTTGGAAATAAATAGCGAAGGCCTCCATAAACAATGAGATATAGCGAAAATACGAAAATTGCCGCTGCGCCATTACTCAAACCTGAGCGAATAATACGATCAAGTTGAAAAATATTCTTTCGAACGATGGCATACGCCATAAAAATGGGAAAGACCGCGCCCAGCAAAAGACCTTCGTCTAAAAAAAATACTTTTGAATCTGAAAGAATGCTCGTGCTCCATGTTACTAAAAACGAGGTGACAATAAAGAGCCCTATGCCCAAAACTTTAATTTTGTCTTTGATAGCCTGGCTTCGTGTTTCGTAGTAACCCTGAATCAAAAAATAGTAGTTAAAAGCCAGACAAGCCAGTACAAAAATTGAGGAAGCTTCTGACAAAAAGACCATTTCTGAGGGTTTCATTAGGTATATTTGTTTAAAAACGACCAAGACAATGGCTACAAAGTACAGGCAATAAAGAAGGACACGTACAAACCATCGATGCACCCGACTCTCAGGAAACAACGAAAACAAGTGAACTGATAGTGCACCAATCAAGGGATAAAAGAGCAATACACGAAAAAGTAGAAACGAAGTCTGGGCCTCATATAACGAGGTACAAATGAGCCCAATCATACAGCAAATGAGCAGATAAAGAAGGCGTCCTCTTGGAGCGTAATCAAAAAAATAAAGAATGGCCCCAAAAAGAACAAACATAAGACCCATTAAATACGGAAACAAGAACGCAATGATAAAATCATTCAAGTTTGTCTTGGATGTTTTAACAGCGATATCTAAGGTTTGGTCGAGTCGCTCAATATGATAAATAAATGTGTCGCCCGGCTGAGCGGAAGATATTTTTTTGGCGAGATCTCTATAAGATGATATTGGCACACCATCAACTGCGGTAATAGAGTCCATTGGCCTAATGCCACTCTTTACGCCCTCCCATTCAGCACGTTGTCCTACGGTCACTAATAAATTTGGACCAAAGAAAAACCCGGCAAAAGGTTTCCCTAGCGTTTCCACAGCACGAAATAACGACAGGGCCGCCGCGGCCAACGTAACAATAAGCACGGTCCAGGCCACAAATAATTTAAGTGGTCTCATAGCAATCTTCATTAAAATCTTTCTATGACATACACGAGAAAGATCAATATTGGCATAACGTATATTTAAAAGAGTTTGCCTACATAAACCGATGGGGGTCAATGTTGAGTTTGATACGGATGGCTTGACTGGGGAGGCTTTGCCTTGCATTGCTAACAAGCCATTTTGCAAATTTGGCGGATTCCATGCCTCGGTTTGATCGCACCAGCATTTGGTAGCGAAATCGATTTTGAATTTTTTTTATGGGACACGGTGCAGGACCCAAAATTGAAATGGTGGATTTTTGTTGAGCTTTAATAGTTTTTTGCGCTTGCTCTCGCATCCACATACTAAATGTACGAACCTCAGTTTCATCGTTCGACGATAGCTCTATCAGACTCAGTGAAGAAAATGGTGGGTAGTTAAGTTCTTTTCGAAACACGATCTCTTTTTCAAAAAACGCCAGGTAGTTTTGTTCCTTTGCGCACAATACTGCGTAGTTTTCTGGCAAAAATGTTTGAAAAATCGCCCGACCTTCTTTTTTCCCTCGACCAGCTCTACCTGCAACTTGTGTCAGTAGTTGAAAGGTAATCTCTGACGATCGAAAGTCTGGAAAATGCAAGGATTGATCCGCCAAAAGAACACCCACAAGCGTCACATTTTCGACGTCGAGACCCTTGGTCACCATTTGAGTTCCTAGAAGAATATCCGTCTTCCCTTGTGAAAACCCTCTTAAGATTCTTTCGTGTGCACCCTTTGTATCCACCGTGTCGCGATCCATGCGTGCGATTTTGGCGTCGGGGAAATAAAAATTTAACTCATCTTCGACTTTCTCTGTACCCATTCCCAGTTGCACAAGATGCAAGTGTCCACACTTGATACATGGCATAGCCATGTTTTTAGTGGCGTCACAGTAGTGACAAAGAAGCACCGCTTTGTCGCGATGATAAGTCATGGCCACACTACACTGCTCACACTGCACAAATTCTCCACAAGATGGGCAAAGAACAAGGGGAGCAAACCCACGCCGATTCATAAACAATACTGCTTGATGTTTTTTGGTAAGCGTCTCCTCAAGAGCATTTCTAAGTGCTTCCGATAAAATGCCTTTTTCGCCAAATTTGGAAAAATCTTTGCGTAAATCAACGATCTCAACACTGGGTAATCCAAAATCTCCCATGCGATTCGGAAGATTTAGAAGCTTAAGCTTACCCTGTCTTGCGAGCTCAAAAGACTCTATGGAAGGTGTTGCAGAGCCCAGTAAAATGACGGCTCTATCTTGCTTTGCACGAAAATATGCCAAATGTTTTACATGATAAGCAAGCCCATCTTCCTGTTTATATGAGGCATCGTGCTCTTCATCGATGATAACGAGACCCAAATTCTCAACGGGTGCAAACACGACACTCCTTGGACCAATAACAATATCAGCTTCACCTCTTCGTATGCGTTTCCATTCTGTAAGTCTTTCACTTTCCGATCGACCACTGTGAAGTACACTAATACGGTCTCCAAATCTTGCTCTAAAGCGACCCACAAACTGAGGTGTCAGTGCAATTTCCGGGACAAGAGCCATCACCGACTTTCCTCGTTCAATAGCCTTCGCAGCAGCTTGAAGGTAAACCTCCGTTTTGCCGCTTCCTGTGATACCAAATAACAAAAATTTTTCCGCGGACCTTTCTTCCATCGCGCGATCGACACACAAAATAGCCTCTTGCTGCTGAGAAGAAAGAAGTAGTTTTGGCGCTGAAACAAACGATGCATCAAAGCCATACTGCTTGGGAACCATGATCTCTTCAACCAGTTTCCTTTTAAGCAACGCACTGAGCGCATATGCAAAACCCTGCTTGACTAACTCGACGCGGCTTACCGGCACGCTATGTTCCTTCAGGTATTGCCAAAGCGCCTTTTGCTTTGTACCTTTAGGTTCGTCAGCGCCTTGTCTAATTTTATATGTTCGATCAAATTGCTCTATAGCGCGGCTTCGATTTACTAAACTTTCAATTTTGATAAATCCTTGGTTTTCAAGGCGGCGAAGGACTGTAAATGACTTTGCGTTCTTTTTAAGCAGCGTTAGATAATCAAGGCCCTTTGATTTTGAAATTTTTCGAAACAAATGTAGGTCTTCTGGATCTTCGGGTAAAGTCTGAGGTTCATTCATGGGCATTCTTGGTTTATTGACCAAGACTTTTCGTTTAGATTGTTTAATTAGACCCGATGGCAAAACTGTTTGAATGGCTTCACCAAAAGTGCAGCCGTAAAGATCACACATTTTTTTCGCAACTCCCATCATGGTTGGCGTGAGCAAGGCCATATCATCAAGAACGCCATGGATAGGCTTAACTTGATACTCCCCAGTAGGCTGGGTCTCACCTACAACATAGCCTGTCATGGTGCGTTTTCCAAAGGGCACCAGTACTCGATAGCCCAAAAGGTGTCCATCTACGCCCGGCGGCAAAGAATAGGTAAACGTCGATTCCAATGGAATGGGAAATACAACCTCTACAAAGTCTGGCATCGCCAACCTATATATTCACAGAAGCGCCATTTGAACAAGTCCCCTGATCGTAACAATCCTTAAAAGATAACTATCTCGGATACAATGTCTTTTTTGATCACAAAGGTAATGCCTGAGTTTATATAAAACAGTGTTTTTAAATGACGCTTCTCTTTGCCATTTGGAAATAGCTTCTTGACCGTATCATATGTGGAGCCAATTTTAAGGCCTTTGGAGGTCTGATACTCTACGCTTTGAACTCTAATTTCTTTTAAATTTTGATCGGTTGTTGAAAACGCAAAGATAATCTTTTCCTTTGCATACTCTGCAAATATTCGCTCAGGAATATAACCAACGGGAAGCAAAAATTCATAATCGCGATTCACTTTGGATTCTAAGATCTTCAGCTTCGCATGGCCATTGATTTCAGCCTTGCTAGACTCAAGGTAAAATTGCCCAACTCGCTTGCCAGGGATAATTAAATTTTTCTGAAATGCTTGCAAAGTGTTGAGCTGAGCCTCTAGGTAATCAAATGCTTGCTTCATATCTTGATAAAACGGGGCCATTTGAGTCGCTTGCGGAAGCTCACATTGCGCGAAAAGACCTTCTGAAAAAAAGACCAGGAAGATCAATGCAGCAAATCGTCCAGGCATTAAGTTCATGCTTTCAATTCTATCGGATTCTCAGATACAAACCAACCCAGCCATCAGAACGACAAAAGCGTGGCAAGAAAATATTCGAAACAAAGTGGCCATAATTATTTGACGAATTTATTTGGAATAGATACGAATTAAGAATCAGAGTAGCGGTGCAATAAAAATATTAAACCGTTTGATCTGTGGTGTTTAATCGGAGGAAGTATATGGCCCAAGGAACAGTAAAGTGGTTTAACGATAGTAAAGGATTTGGCTTTATCGTTAGCGATAGCGGTGAAGACGTTTTTGTTCATTTTTCTACCATTCAAGGTGACGGATACAAAACACTGCGCGAAGGCCAGGTCGTGGAGTACGAATCACAGCAAGGCCCTAAAGG
>JAGRAY010000001.1 GCA_020434375.1 Bdellovibrionales bacterium
AGCCACACCGGAGCGTACTTCCAGTACGTGAGGATGGCGAACCGACGAACAACGACGAAGATGGGCGTTTCAGGGCAGTCTCTACTGGGGCATTATTTTGCTCGCGACCCTTGTGAAATCTTGATGACTAAAACAACTTATTTTGATTTCTCCACCTTTGTTTCGGGCCTTGATTTCAACCCGGGTTCCAAGATGCCTTTGCATATCTTCAGCAAGTTGTTTTAGGTTTGCTGAAAGTGCCACTTTAGGAGCTGATTTCGTGGGTTTTGCTTGGTTAAAGGTAAGGCTCTTAACCATGGCCTCGACTTCACGCACCGAGAGCCTGTTTGCAGAGATTTTTTGAGACAATGTTTCTTGAAGCTGCTTACTTTCTACTCCAATAAGTGCACGGGCATGGCCCATGGATAAATCTCCTTTTTGAATCATCGTTTGCACACTTTCTGGAAGCTTTAATAGCCTCAGAAGATTTGTAATCGTCGATCGATCTTTGCCTACTTTTTGGGCGATCTCTTCTTGAGTTAATTTGAAATCTTGGCTGAGTTTCTCGTAACCTCTGGCTTCTTCAATGGGAGAAAGATCTTGCCGTTGAAGGTTTTCAACCAGAGCTACCTCGAGTTGGTCTAAATCTGTGCTCTTTCGAATAATGACAGGTACCTTCGTTAATCCCGCCAGCTTGCTCGCTCGAAGCCGCCTTTCACCTGCAATAAGCTCATAGCCGGGATGCGCTCTTCGTACGATAAGAGGTTGAATCACACCCGAATGCGCAATAGACTTAGAAAGCTCTTCCAAATGCACATCAGAAAAGTGACGCCTAGGCTGCCTAGGATTCAGACGGATTTCAGAAATGAGAACTTCCAAAGGGGCATCTAAACTGGAAACAACCGAAGAAGAATTTTCATGTGTTGGGGTTCGGAGAAGAGACGATAGGCCCCTCCCCAATGCGGGTCGTTTTTCTTTGTTCATGGGTTTTACCTCCTGGCATAATTTTTTCAAGAAATTCCTTGGCCAAAGCCAAGTAACTTTGCGCCCCTACGGAACGAATATCATAGGTTATAATGGGTTTTCCAAAGCTAGGTGCCTCGGAAAGCCTAATATTTCGTGGAATGCGTGTCTTCCATACCAAAGATCCAAAATGCGTATCGACCTCGGTTGCGACCTGGTGCGATAAATTATTACGTGTGTCAAACATCGTCAAAATGATACCTTCCACATGCAAAATGGGGTTGAGTTGCGATTTAATAAGCTCGACTGTGGTCATAAGGCGACTTAGACCCTCCAGGGCATAATATTCCGCTTGAAGTGGCACCAGAATGCTGTCGGCCGCGCAAAGAGCATTCACCGTCAATAAACTTAGCGAAGGTGGACAATCGATCAAAATATAATCAAACGTATCCTGGATAGGCTCAAGCGCCTGCCTAAGTTTCATTTCACGATCGGGAAGATCTATGGCTTCAATTTCGAATCCAATAAGATCAGCAGTCGAAGGCGCAATAAAAAGATGAGCAATATCTGTTGGGAAGATCGCCTTCGATGCCGTGATTTGCCCCAGTAAAGCGCCATAGATTTGTCTATTTTCGGGAAAAGAGGTCTCATGAACATCGGCTTGAAGCCCCACACCACTTGTAGCATTGGCTTGAGGATCCATATCGACAATAAGCGTTTTTTTTTCCAATACAGCTAAAGACGCAGCAAGATTAACCGTAGTGGTTGTTTTTCCGACGCCTCCTTTTTGATTGACGATGGCGATGACTCGACTCAAAAAACCTCCGAACAACGCAATGCATTGTGTTTTCGCAGGTAAATACTCAATACACCCATGGCTGCAGGCGTGACGCCTGATATCCTTGATGCCTGCCCCAATGTTCTGGGTCTGATTTTTAAAAGTTTCTCTCGAACCTCTGAGGAAAGACTAGGCAAAACGGTAAAGTCGAAGTCACCAGGAATCATCGTGGTCTCCTCACGGGACATACGCAAAATTTCCCTTTTCTCCCGTTCAATATAGCCCTCGTATTTAATTGCAATCTCTACCTGCTCAGCGACCACTCTGGGAACATCACTTAGCAAAGGGCTGATCTGCCTTAGAAGATCCCAACTCACTTCCGGCCTACGAAATAACTCTGAAAACGTGGTCGATGTTTTAATCGGTGCTAAATGCAAACGAGACAATAAATTAGAGACACTCGGGGTTGGTGTGAGCTTGAGTTCATCTAATTGTTTGCGCAAGCGTTCAATAGATGCCATTTTTTCGTTATAACGGCGATCAACCTCGTACGAAATCAATCCCAGAGCTTTAGCTAAAGGGTGTAGTCGTTGATCAGCATTGTCTTCTCTCAAATACAATCGATGCTCAGCTCGAGAAGTAAACATTCTATAGGGCTCTTTGGTCCCTTTAGTAACCAGATCGTCAATCATGACACCAATATACGATTCGGTTCGCTTCAAGATAATAGGATCTTGCTGACCCAAGTGACGAACGCTATTGATTCCCGCTAAAAGGCCTTGTCCTGCCGCCTCTTCATAACCCGTCGTGCCATTGATTTGACCGGCCAAAAAAAGCCCAGAGATTTTTTTTGTCTCTAGAGAAGGATGAAGTTCTAAAGGGTCAACATAGTCATATTCAATGGCATAGCCTGGACGCATGACTTCCACGTTTTCTAAGCCTTTCATGGTTCTTAGAAATGCCACTTGAACAGGAAATGGCAATGAATTAGACAATCCATTTGGATAAATTTCGTGGGTGTCGAGACCCTCCCGTTCGAGAAAAATCTGATGGCGATCTTTATCTTTAAACCGAACAACCTTGTCTTCAATGCAGGGACAATATCGGGGTCCAAGCGTTTGAATTTTACCGCTGTACATGGAAGACAAGTGAAGATTCTCGCGAATCAATGCGTGCGTCTCTTCGTTTGTGTAGGCAAGATGGCAAGGCACCTGCTCTAAAAGCGTTGGCGAATGAAAAAATGAAAACGTTGGTGGTGGTTCGTCGCCAGGCTGTTCTTCTAAAATGTCAAATCGAATCGTCTTGGCGTCTAACCTAGGTACCGTTCCTGTCTTAAGGCGCCCCATAGAAAAACCCTGCTGTTTTAGCGATGCACTTAGTCCAATGGAAGGCTGGTCACCAGAACGACCGGCAGGTTCTGTATACTTTCCAATATGAATTAACCCGTTCAAGAATGTCCCTGTGGTTAAAACAACGGCGGCAGCTTGAATGCACTCTCCCATGGCAGTTTCAATACCCACACATCGCTCATCCCGAATAAGAAGTTTTTCAGCCATACCTTGTTTCACGTGAAACATTTTTATGGATTCAACTTTCTCTTTCATTCGGCTTGCGTAGCGATATTTATCCGCCTGGGCCCGTGAAGCTCTCACGGCGGGACCTTTTTTTGTATTCAGCCGTCGAAATTGAATGCCTGTGTTGTCGATGGCTTGGCCCATCTCTCCCCCCAGAGCATCAATTTCCTTTACAATATGACCCTTACCAACGCCACCAATCGCAGGATTACAAGACATATGGCCGATACGATCTAAATTGCTAGTGAGGAGGCACACACGAGCACCCATTCGCGCCGCAGCTAACGCAGCTTCGATGCCTGCGTGCCCAGCACCCACAACAAGTATGTCGACCTTTAACATTGTCCTAAAATCCTGTCTTAATAATGGTTTTATGAGCGTAATAGTTCTTTTTAACGCCAATCGCAGGATAAACCATACAATGGCTAGCCAGCAAAACGCCCGGATTCAAAACACTATTGCATCCGGTTTCGACGCGATCGCCGATGATGGCGCCCATTTTGCGAAGCCCTGTTTTTATAAGATCATTCCCCAAACGAAGCACTATATCATCTTGAGTCATCTTAAGATTGGAAACCTTCGTTCCAGCACCCAAGTTCACAAAATTCCCCAAAATACTGTCGCCAACGTAGGCAAAATGTGATGCTTTGGCCGCATCTAAAAAAATACTGCTTTTGACTTCTGAGGCATGACCTATCACACAATTCTTGCCCGTCAAAACACCCCCCCGAACATAGGCTCCGTGACGAACTTCTGTACCAGCCCCCAATATGGTTGGACCAGCAATATAGGCTCCCGCCTCGATGCGAACACCTGAACGGAGCTCAATATTGTCCCCCACCAAGTAACTTCCCGCCTCAACAAGGGCATTTCCTTCCGATGTTTTGATTTCGGTGGTCTTGAGCACCAAAGAACCTTCACGAGGAACACCCTGTATATTCGAACGAAGATTCTCTGTAATCCATGTCTCTTTATATTTTGCCGCCAGAAGCTCCCATGGGTAATTGACAGAGCCCAAAAAATCTGAAAACCAAACGGCTGACAAATCAAAAAAATGAGAAATCTGTAATGTTTCACGTGAAACAGTAGTCATTAACTAAGCCTTTTAGCCCTAATTACTTACCAATGCAAAATTTTGAAAATATCTGATCTAGGATATCTTCCTGAGGATCCGCTTTTCCAAGAATTTCTCCAATAAAACCAAGGCCTTGCCTAAATTCAAAGGAAACAAATTCCGAGAACTGGCCATCATGCATCGCAGCATATCCTTGGTCGAATGCACTTTTAAATTTTAGAAGAAGTTGCCGTTGTCTTTCGTTTGAGATGCCTCCACTTTGATGATACGTCAGTCGCCTTGTGGCTTCGTTTGTCAGAGCCTCTCTTAGTGCACCAATCCCATTGCCGTTTAGAGCGCTGACTAAAAAACATTTTCGCCCTTCCAACACTTCTTCTATTTTAGGTTCTTTGAGATCGATCTTGTTCCATACCACCCATAGTTTGTCCGAGCTCAATTTTTGAAGCCAACTTCTTTCCATTTCTCCTAATTTTTCTTCCGAAGATAAAATCAGGCAGACGATATCGGCGGCGTCGATCACGCCAATGGATCTTTCCATGCCCTCACGCTCAACAATATCCTTTACGCCTTCATGCAAGCCCGCTGTATCAAAAAGTCGTACCCGTCGACCCCCTAAGTTTAATTCTTCTCGAAGCAGATCTCGCGTAGTGCCTGCAATAGACGTTACAATCGCCCGATCTTCACTGAGCAAACGATTAAAAAGCGAGGATTTACCAACATTAGGTGCTCCAAAAAGAACCACTTTCATACCATCGTGTAACTCTTGGTTTGATTCGTAACTATTCAACAACTCGCTTGCGCGGGTTGAGATATCCTTTATTTTTTTCAACAATGGGCCCCGCTGCTCTATTGGTAAATTCTCATCCGGAAAATCAATATCAGCTTCACATTCTGCCAAGACATCCAGAACTAACGCATAGAGAGATTCTAACGATGCCGAAAGAGCACCAGAAAGCCGCTGTTTTGCAGCCTTGGCTTCCTCTAAAGATTCAGAATGAATTAGCTCGCAAATGGCCTCTGCCTGAACCAAATCGATGCGGCCACTTAAAAATGCTCTTTGTGAAAACTCACCTGCGCGCGCCAATCTTGCTCCCTCATCGATGACCAGCGTAAGAATTTTATTGAGTAAAATCGGATTGCCATGCCCATGAATCTCCACAACATCTTCTCCAGTGAAACTATGGGGTCCCTTCATCCAAGCAGATAAAACCTCGTCTATGACATCACCTGTTTTTGGCTCTACAATACTTCCTAGAACCAGTCGATGTGTTGCCCACTCTTGATCTTTTCGCGGAACAAATAGGCGATTAAAAATCTCTAAAGCTTTCGAACCCGAAAGTCGAATGACGCCAATGCCAGCCTGGCCAATGGGCGTTGCAATCGCAGCAATCGTTTCTTGGCTATTCGTCACAAAATAAACTTAAAGACAACTGCCTTGATTAGCAACCACACCCGAGTAGTTTCCTGATTGTGACTGTGCGATCAAATGAATATCACCATTCACGCCAACCTCGATTTCTCTAGCTGCCGTACCTATGGGTAAATTTGGATTACTAATACATATTTCATAAGTCGAACGGTTCCCATTATATGATGTTGCAAAACCATCCTTGTCAAAAAACAAACTCGTGTTCAAATCGATCTTTGAATCGCAGGTGGTACAAAGTTTTACACTAGCACCGAACGGAAACTTCTTTCCCGTACTGAGCTCATTCCCCAAACAATTATTATCTGATGGCAGCGTCGATCCTCCACCAAGATCAGGCTTGTAAGACTGCACAAAATACTGTCCCGTGGCAAAATCTTGTTTAAAACATATCGCCCTAAACTCACCAAACACTCTCGCTTCAGCTTGAATTTCTCTAAGAATATTAACTAGTTGACTTCCAACCTTTAACAATTCTTCTCGTTGTCTTCCCTGTCCCCACGCGCGAATAGCCAACAAAGACAGAATAGTTAATATCGCTACAACAACCATCAATTCAATCAAACCAAAGCCTCGTTTTATTTTTCTTCCAATTCTTTGACTTATCATAAATTTAAATCCACCTGAATATTCGACATTGTCACCTTATGACAATTACCCTGACGATCCGTGTAGGTCGCTAATACACGTATTTCTACTTCACCCTCATCTGTGTGGCTGACATCGCAAGCCAGGCTGTCCGGCCTCACACTTTCAACGTCTCCACATGGTTTACCCCCTTCAGATGGTGCGTCGATGCCTCCTTCCGTATCATCCAAGCAAACAACAAAGCTCAAAGTATAGACAAAGGGCCCTTCTGAACTTTCAGATTGCGTTTTACCCACGCGATTTAAAGGACCATAACTGACAACTTCCTGTGAGGGAGCCCCATACTGTATCTTTTCCGACTCAGTCGAACCCGTCGCCAAAGCTTCGTATTCTAAACCAGCTAATGTCGAAATCTTAAGTTTTGCCAGTGACTGAGCATTTTGAAGCCGCTGCGATCTAAGTTTGGCCTCCTGAGTTCTAAGAACCATCATGGCAATCGCCAAAAAACCAAGACTCAAAACCACCAACGAAATCATGATCTGAATTAGATTAAAACCTGCTTTCGCAGATTTTATACTTATCGGTGGTAAAGCCTTATTGACTCGACTAAAGTTTACTTTCATAAAAATGGGACGACAGCTACTAGGTTATCACGCGACAACACAAAACGTCTATGATGAAGTGCCAAACAGCTGACGCCATACAAAAGCACCACATAAACAATCAACCGGTTACAACTATAGTAAATTAAATATAAGTTGAAACACCAAAGTAAATTTTGGAAGTTGCCTACTGGCTCCGTCGCTACGCTCCAAGTCGCCATACGTCAATCTTCCAAAATTTAAGCAGTATCAACTAAAACTTAAAATACTATAGGGTTTATCTCTAAAAATCTATTATAGGGGCAGGCAAAGCCCCCTTCTTCGGCCAGCGAAGCTGCAAAAGTAAATACTCCGAACATAAGTCCGGAGAAATTTATTCTTCGTCGTTCGAACCACCCGAGCGGCGCCTAGGCGCTGCTGGAGCAACGTTAAAGTCTGCATCCATCATTTCGTCAATATTATCAGGGAAAATGTCCATCTTTGGTTCTGCCGGGACATCATAAGAATCATGAAGCCGATTTGGTTTGGTCTGACGACCCCTTCCCTGGGAAGAACCACGATTTCCATAACCTTGATTTCGACCACGATTAAATCCGCCGCGGCCACCATTTCTAGAGCCCCTCTTATCGTTCATACCCCGTTTAGGGCTAATAAGAATTTTCCTCTCAGAGCCTTCTCCAACACTTTTCGTTGTGATGTATCGATCGTCAGATAACGCTAAATGAATCACGCGTCTATCCATAGCTGTCATAGGTTCGAGAGTTACAGTTCTTCTATTGCGCTTAGCCTTCGAAGCCATTTTCTTGGCGAGGGCCTCCAGAGAAACCTGCCGTCTATGACGATAGCCCTCTGAATCCACAATGAGTCTCTTGCTTGAACTTCGATCTAGACCCAACATTTTTGCCACTATGTGTTGAAGCGCCTCTAGCATTTGGCCACGTTTTCCAATTAACAACCCTGATCCATCGGCTTCAATTTCTAAGATGATTTCCTCTTCCGTGTGATCAACAAATATTTCGTTCTCCGGAGAAATAAATTTCAAGACATGCTTAAGTATTTCAAGGCCTTCCTGCGAAAGTTTTTCGTAATCGCGATCATCAATTTCTGGTGCTTTCTCTTTATAATTGTTGGCTTCTTTGGATGCCGCCTCGTCATCATCGGGTTCAATTCTTTTAGCACTTCTTCGCTCTTGGCTTTTCCGCGCTCGAATCTTAAATCCTGGTCCATCAACGACTTCGTAATCCAAATACGACTGTGTCGTATTCAGTGCTGTGCACGCTCTTTCCAAAGCATCTTGCTTTGATGAGCCTTCAATTTCGATCCAATCTTCGTGATCTTTGAATGCATTTTGTTCTATCATGATCCACTCACTTTCTTTAGAGGTTGTGCCGCCGACATCGAACCTTTTTGAATTCTATATTGTTGAGCTACGCCCCAAAGGGTGCTCACTAAAATATAAAGATTCAATCCAGCCGGCAAAAATAGCATAAATGCCGTAAACATTACGGGCATAATTTTCATCATCATTTGCTGAGCATCATCCGCAGACGGTGAAGGCGTAAGCTTTTGCTGAAAAAACATCGCCACGCCTAAGAGGACAGGCAAAATAAAATAGGGGTCGTGCGCTGCAAGATCCCGAATCCAAAAGGCAAATGGTTCGTGACGCAATTCAATCGAATTATAAAGAACGCGATAGAGCGCAAAGAAAATAGGTAATTGTGGCAGCAGTAAAAGGCACCCGCCCATGGGGTTAATTTTATGAGAACGCATATAAGTCATCAGCTCTCTTGAATAGGCCTCTTTATTGTCTTTGTATTTCTCCTTTAGCTCATCCATGTATGGCTTGTGTTCCTGCATTTTTCGCATGGATTTGGCCTGCATGTGCGTAAAGGGTGTCAGTAATAAACGAACCAAAATCGTCAGTAATATTATCGCGACTCCGTAATTAGGAATAAACTTATGGGCGAATCTTAAGAACTTAATCATGGGCCTTGCAACTAACCCAAGCCAATCCCCAAGATCGATCGCACGATCCAAAGACTGTCCAACATTTCTAAGAGCATCAATATCTTTGGGTCCTGCGTAGAGCTTTAGCTGATAAACCAGTGGTTTTCCCGGGTCTAATTTCCAAACCGGGTAATTTAACTGGATTTGCATCTCGCTTTCATTCGCACTACCCAATGTTAAAGACTCCCATCTTCCCTGAACAGGAATTGCGGCAAGCAAGAAATACTGCGAATCAAACCCGGCCCACTGAATGTCACCTACAGGAACTTTTGGGTCTTTTTTAAACTCTCCAGAACTCCAATGATGAGTTTGATCGTTGATAAAAGAAGTCGCTCTCACAGGTGTGTGTCGCGGCTTGAAAAAACCACCTGCGCTTTTGTCATCTTCTGTGATCGCTCCACTCAATTTTGTCGAGGCACCTAAATTCACAGATTGTTTACCTGTGTTCAATATTTCCACTGTCCACAAAGAAGCATAAGATTTTGGATCTAAAAGAAGTGTCTTTTTTACGTTAATTGAATGGCTCATTTGGGTTTGAAAAACGAATCGATTTTTTTCTGACTCTACTACAGAATAAACGCTTTCTTGGTCAGATATTGCCGTTCCATCGACATTCAATGTCCAAGTGAATGGCTCTGTCGCGGGTCCTCCTATAGGGATCGTCGTTATGGAGGGTGATTTGCCTTTAACCGACTGGTGATATTTTAAGAGTCTAAGTTCTTCAATACTTCCTGGTTGATTAGTCACAAAAAGATGCCAAAGATCACTATCGACTTCGTCTATTTTTTTGGCGACCCCCGACTTAATGCTCGCCACGGGAACTTTAGATACAGAGCTAGAGGTCGTCTGATCCAATATCATTTTGCTGTTCGTCGGACTTGGCGTAACCTCGCCTGAAGTTGTAACTACAGGTTCGATGGGTCGTGGTACGGGTTTAGGAACAAAGTATTCAAACCAAACATACAAAAATGCAACCGTTAACCCAATCGCAATCAAAAATCTTTTTTCATGGTTCATAGTGATGGAACTCCGATTTATAATCTGTGGCCAATTTCCGAGTGCACTCCGACATATTTTTTGGCACGGGATCATATCCTCCCGGGTGAAACGGTTGGCACTTTATTACCCGACATCCAATCAATTGGATTGCTCTAAAAAAGTGATGTCTACTTAAAGCGTCGTAAGCATATTGTGAACAAGTAGGATAAAACCTACAACTGGGCGCCAACAAAGGTGAGATAAGCCACTGATAAATTTTGATCAGAAATCTCATTGATTTTTTTCAATCAACGATGACTGAATTTCATTCTTGAGAAGTTCCAAGTGAGGCACCACGTTTCGACCGGGCCTTACCATCATGACAATATCGCACGAGGTTTTCAGCCTATGCTTCCTCAAACGAAAATATTCCCTTAGTTTTCGTTTCCATTGATTTCGAATCACTGCGGACCCTACACGTCTACTCACAACCAAACCCAATCTGCTGAATGTTAATGCATTTGGAAGAGTCACAACCGTTAAATTCGAGGTTGAATATCTTCGTCCGTCTTTGAGACATTGTTTAAATTGCTTTGGTCTGGTGAGATGTTCGCTTTTTTTAAACGTAAACTTTGAGTTCACTTACCAGAAATAGAGGCGGCCAAACGTTTTCGTCCTTTTCGCCTTCTTTGCGATAAAACTTTTTTACCAGAAGTCGTTTTCATTCTTTTTCGAAATCCGTGAGCGCGCTTTCGGCGAACTCGACTTGGTTGATACGTACGTTTCATAACTGTTCCAATTCCTTTTATTAACGCTGTTTTTAGCTTCTACTTCATCCTTAAATTCGACACGAATCTTGCCCCTTTTCAACATAACCAGCGAAAACTGTCAAGGGGATATCTAGCCTTATCTTACAAGGTCTCATTTGAGGGCTGTGAGAGGGTTTTTGCAAAGCCTAGTAAAAATGAATGAAAATTCAGCACCTAGAAACAAAATCGCCCGCAAACAGCTTTCTTTAATTACGATCGGAGGAACCTAGTCGGAAATGTTTGCCAATTCGACATTCCATTCATCCCCACTCACAAAGCATTGGCGTGGCAAGGTCATAAATGCCAGAGATGTTTTTCTCTAAGAGTCACGTACACTACAAAAATTTCAACTTTTTTCTAAAAATCTGCGGCTTTTCGCCTGTGCTAAATCATCGATTCCGTTTGGTGTTCGCGGCGCATCTAAAAAAAAATATTTTCCCGCTCATTTTCTTGACCCATATCCAAAGCCTTATGCTAACTCCGTTCCTTCCACAATGAAACAAACTTGGACCCAAACTAAAGCTCACCTCGAAAGCGTCCTACCTTCGCACACATTTAACACATGGATCAAACCGCTGAGCTATCGCTCAGTGTCCGAAAACAAACTCATTATAGAAGTGCCAAATGCTTTTTATAAAGAACGTATTCTATCTTCGTACGCGAATCTTATCCTAGCAAAAGTTCGCCAAATTTCTGAAAATCACTTTTTAGATGTTTCTTTTGTTCTTCCGGATGCTTTCGCTTCCTCTAAAGTAATCGAATCCATCTCGAAAATTAAAACAACGGCTCTTTTTGAAAAAAATGTCTCGCGATCCAAAGAAAGTATTAACCAGAGGTATACATTTGATCACTTGGTTGTGGGAAGTCATAATCAATTTGCACACGCTGCAGCTATGGCCGTTTGCGACGCTCCTGGGCAGCTTTACAACCCTCTTTTCATATATGGCGGTGTTGGATTAGGTAAGACACATTTATTGTGTGCGATCGGAAACGAGATTTTAAAACGCTCCCCACAAAAACGCGTCGTCTACCAAACTTCTGAAGATTTTGTTAACCAACTCATCCAAAGCATTCGAAATCAACGTATGAACGACTTCCGAACGCAGCATCGCCAAGGTCTGGACGTTTTGCTTATCGACGATATTCAGTTTTTTAGTGGTAAAGAGCGCACACAAGAGGAGTTTTTTCATACATTTAATGCGCTTCATCAGTTTAATGTACAAATTGTCTTAACGTCGGATCGGATGCCAAAAGACATCCCTGAGCTCGACGAAAGGCTGCGTTCTCGGTTTGAATGGGGCCTTTTTTGCGATGTAACTGTGCCCGACCTTGAAACACGCGTCGCGATTTTAAGAAAAAAGGCCGATTCATCTGGGGTAGATCTGCCTGATGACGTCGCCGACTTTCTGGCAAGTGAAAACACTAGTAATATTCGCTCCCTTGAGGGGGTTTTTATTAGTCTTGTCGCAAAATCTTCATTACAAAAAAGGCCTCTGACCCTGGAGTTTGCCAAAGAGGTCTTTGCAAGTCACCCCAAAATACCTCCTAATATTGAAGAAATTCAAAGACATGTTTCGTCTTTTTATAACTTAGCAGTATCAACGATGCGATCGAGTTGTCGCCAAAAGGCCGTGGCACTTCCAAGACAAATCGCTATGTTTTTAGCTCGTAAACACACGGCATCCTCTTATCCCGATATCGGTAAAAAATTTGGCGGCAAAGATCACTCTACGGTTATTCACGCTGTCGAAAAAATTGAGCGTCTCGTTCTCGAGGACAATAAGTTTCGGCACACCGTTGAAGCTATTGAAAAAAGCCTTTCTTTAGATTCGTAGGCTTAATTTTACCCACAAAACAATGAAAATGCTTAACCGAACCAGCCAGAATATTCGATTGCATCTTGTGCATAAATATGGTTTTAAAAAGTTGGTTTCTAACGGTTTAGGAGTTTCTGTGCATGACTAATATATTACTCACATGTTTATCCACAACAACATCATCACTTTTTATGTATATTTTCAGTTGTTTGAGCGTTTTTTCCACATTGTTCACAGGGCCTACGAGTACTACTATTTCTTTTAAACTATTAAATAAAGAGGGTGTGTATGAAAATTGATTGCCAACAAAAAGACTTATTTCGAGCCCTTCAAACGGTAGTGCCGGTCACGGAAAAAAAGACCACGATGCCCATTTTGGGAAATCTTTTGTTTCAAGTCCAAGATAATCAATTATTAATCTCAGGTACTGATCTTGAACTTTCTATTCAAAGTGAATGTCCTGTTAAGTCTCACCTGGAGGGTCAAATATGTACGCCCGCTCAGCAATGGATGGATATTGTTCGTCGATTACCGAGTCCAGACGTTAGTATTCAAAAAGACGACCATGGTTGGCTAATTCTGAAGAGCGGCAAGGCTCAATTTCGTATAGCCGGTATTGATGCTGAAGAATTTCCAAAACTACCGGACCTTAAAGATCACCATTTTCAAAACGTTCGAAAAAATATCTTTCTTGAAGGGATTGAACGAACAGCTTATGCGATGTCGGTGGATGAAATTCGTTACAACCTCAACGGTATATTTATGGAGAAACTTGTTGAAGACGAGTTGTCAGTCATCAAAATGGTTTCAACTGATGGGCACCGTCTTGCGTTTTCAACCAGTCAACTTCAAAATGGAGAAGACTTAAATCTGGAAAAAGGTGTGATATTGCCACGAAAAGGTGTGATGGAACTCAAAAGACTTCTGCCAGAATACAGTGACGAGACTATTCAGGTTTCAATTTCACAAAACAACGCGGCCTTTGTGGCGGGCGGCACAAAACTATTTATGAAGATGGTGGTAGGAGATTTTCCGAAATATCAGGATGTCATTCCAAAAGGTGAGAGAAAAAAACTTGTTGTGCAAAAATCGTTATTAACAGACTCTCTTAAAAGAGTATCCATTTTATCGGAAGGAAAGTCTAAGGCAGTAAAATTTAGTATTCGACCTGATGGTATTTTGTTGTCTGCTCAGAGTCCAGAGCTTGGAGAAGCCCAAGAAGATATTCCAGCGGAATTCACAGGCGGCGAACTTCAAATTGGATTTAACGCTAAGTATGTTCTTGATGCACTTCATGTTTTTCAGGAAGAAAAAATTGTTTTTGAACTCGACCATGAACAAAGCCCTGGCATCCTCAAAGAGCTCGACGAAAATAAAAGTATGAGCGTTATTATGCCCATGCGTATTTGATTTTATTAGTGCGTGAACGATACTTTCAATCAAGGTGATTTTAAACCTCATAGAATCAAAAGACTCGTCTTAAAAAATATTCGGATTTACGGTGAAGCGCTTTTTGACTTTGAAGATCAGCTTTCCGTTTTGTTTGGACCAAATGGTTCTGGTAAAACAACAGTACTCGAATCGATTTCTATTCTCGGAACCCTTAAATCATTTAGATCGTCTCGAATTTACGATGTTATAAGAAAGGATGAGTCTCACGCCTTAATAGAGGCCAAGTTTGATAACCCTATACAAACTCGAAAGATAGAAATTCGAGAGAGAAGCAAAGTTTTATATAAAAATGGTAGTAAAGAAAATGATGTAAAAAAATACCTAAGTAATTTATCAATCACGTGCCTTGCGCCGGATCACTTGTTGCTTGTAAAATCTGGTCCGGAAGAGAGACGTAAATATTTAGATTATATTCTATTTAATCTGGATGATACCTACCTAGATTACTTAAAAAGATACCAGCGTGCTGTAAAACAAAAGGCTAGTATTTTAAAACAAAAACTTAGTAAGTCGGTATATTTAGACTTAGTTTATCCATGGGAAAAAGAAATCGCCTTGAGCGGTGACTACATTCGGACTCAACGAAAAAATATTCTTTCAAAGATGCTTTCAAGTTTTCAAGAGTTTTTTGCAGAAATATCCAATAAATCTAACAATAAGCATATTACCATTGATTACCAAGACACAGAACAAACCATCCTTGAGGAGATTCAACAAAAAAGGGACGCAGAATTTTATTCCCAACGTGTACTTACGGGCGCTCATCGTGATGACATAAAAATTTATCTTAGTGGTAGTCCAGCTAAAGACGTGGGTAGTCAGGGTGAGGTATCGTCAATAGTACTAGCTTTAAAAATGACAGAACTTGCGATACTAGAAAAACAGTGGCACGGCTCGCCGATTTTATTGCTCGACGATGTAGGAAACGCTCTTGATGAAGCGCGTCGCACCCATCTTATGGGTTGGGTTCAAAAGCGAAATACGCAAGTTATTATGACGACAGCAGACCCCCAAATATTTGATTTGGCTACAAAAGCGGGTGGCAAGAAACTCGACGGACGAAGATCTGCATTTTAGGGAGATCCCATAGTATCTTTACGTTGCTGCACAGTGCTGTCCATGGTAGATTCTCAGCGATTTTAAACGACACAATCTTGGGGTAACAATGCCAGAGTCAACAAAAAAGAAGAGTAAACAAGCAACTACGGATTATACCGCTGACAGTATTAAGGTTTTAGAAGGACTGGAAGCGGTTCGAAAGCGTCCCGGCATGTACATTGGAGACACCCATACGCGAGGTCTTCATCATATGGTGTACGAGGTTGTAGATAACTCAATTGATGAGGCGCTTGGTGGTCACTGTGATCGTATTGAGGTTACCATTCACGTCGATAATTCTGTGACCGTTAAAGACAATGGCCGCGGCATTCCCGTCGATATGCACCCTACCGAAAAAAGACCTGCGGCCGAGGTGGTTTTAACAAAGCTACATGCGGGCGGTAAGTTTGATCACAAATCGTATAAAGTTTCAGGAGGTCTTCACGGTGTTGGTGTGTCCGTCGTAAATGCCTTGTCCGAAAAACTCGAGATAGAAATTCACCGAGAAGGCAAGGTTTACGAACAGACTTACGCCAAAGGCAAACCAAAGGGTGATCTCAAGGCCGTTGGCACAACCGATAAGAGTGGAACATCAGTTACTTTTAAGCCTGATGCAAGCATTTTTGAAGTTACGGAATATAATTTTGAAACGCTAGCTCAGCGCATGAGAGAACTTAGCTTTTTGAACTCTGGTGTCTACATCAGCATTGAAGACAAACGAAAAAAAGGAAAGAAATTAGAGTTTCAATACGAGGGTGGAATCAAAGCTTTTGTAGAGCATCTCAACCGATCAAAAAAATCGATTCATAATATTGTGCATCTTAGTGGTAGTCGCGGTGAGGTCCAAGCGGATATCGCCTTTCAATATAACGATGCCTACGCTGAAAACACATTTTCATTTGTAAACAACGTCAATACTATTGAAGGCGGAACTCACTTGGTAGGGTTTAGGTCTGCGCTCACTCGAACCATCAATACCTATGCGGGTGACCACGGTTTTTTAAAAGGTATAACAGACAAACCTACAGGTGACGATATGCGTGAAGGAATTACTTGTGTGGTATCTGTCAAGGTGCCTGACCCTCAGTTCGAAGGGCAAACTAAAACCAAGTTGGGCAATTCTGAAGTCAAAGGTATTGTTGAGCAAATAGTCAATGACGGTTTGCAAACTTATCTTCAAGAGCATCCCAGGGATGCAAAACAAATTATCACTAAAATTGTAGAGGCGGCCAGAGCACGAGAAGCTGCCCGTAAGGCGCGAGACCTTACACGAAGAAAATCTGCACTGGAATTTTCATCGTTGCCAGGTAAATTAGCAGACTGCCAAGAAAAAGATCCTTCGCTTTGTGAAATATATATCGTCGAAGGAGATTCAGCGGGCGGTTCTGCCAAACAAGGAAGAGATAAAAAGTATCAAGCCATCTTGCCTCTGAGAGGAAAAATTCTCAATGTTGAGAAAGCTCGGTTTGACAAAATGCTTCAATCAAACGACATCCAAACCTTAATTTCTGCGTTAGGTTGTGGAATCGGAAAAGATGATTTTGACGTCTCAAAGCTTCGCTATCATAAAATTATTTTGATGACAGATGCAGACGTCGACGGCTCTCATATTAGAACCTTGCTTCTCACGTTCTTCTATAGGCAAATGCAAGAGGTTATTGATCGAGGTTACTTATTTATTGCCCAACCACCGCTCTATAAAATCAAAAGAAAAAACAGTGAGCAATACCTTAAAGATGAAAATGCTTTTAATCGCTACCTTCTAGACTATGGCACCAGTGGCTTTGGTTTGTATGGCGGCCAAGGCAAAAACAAGACAGCAGTTAAAGCGGCTCAACTAAAAGCACTGGTTAAGAAATGCCAAGAATATCAAGATGAACTATCTCTTTTGAGTGAAAAAAAAGATCACCGCGTGATCGATGCTCTTTTGATGACCCAAAATATCAAAGCGGAAGATCTCAAGAAAAAGAACGTTTTGGATGATCTACGAAAAGCGATTTCAACTTTTATAAAAGAAGCTTATCCAGAAATTCATCCAGTTATTTTTCAGATTGAGGACGATAAAGAGCATAAGTGTAGCAAGCTTATTGTAACATCAAAAGATGGTGGTCTTCGAAAAGACACTTTCATAGACCATAAATTTTTATCTTCTGCAGAGTACTTAGAGCTAGGAAAAAAAATGGAAGTTATCCTCAGTGCTATTAGTTTTCCAGCGATACTTAAGAGCGAAGATGAGAGTGATGAATCTTTTGAAAGAACCATTTTACAAACCCAAGCATTGATAGCCTCCGTAATGGAAAGAGGTCGCAAAGGCCTTAATATTCAAAGGTATAAGGGTCTTGGAGAAATGAACCCGACGCAACTTTGGGAAACGACGATGTCTCCTGAAAAGCGCAGCCTTGTTAAAGTTCAGATCGAAGATGCCGTTGCCGCTGACGACATTTTCAATGTTCTTATGGGAGATGCAGTAGATCCAAGGCGAAAATTTATTGAAAAAAATGCACTCCTTGTTAAAAATTTAGATGTTTAAAACCAATGCATAGAAAGATCCATCGATGTCACAAGTAGAAAAACTAAAAGAAATTCCAAGATCTATTGAAGAAGAGATGCGTTCATCGTATCTCGACTATGCTATGAGCGTTATTGTTGGTCGTGCACTTCCCGATGCGCGCGATGGACTCAAGCCAGTACATCGCAGAGTTCTTTTTGGCATGTACGAAATGGGCAACTATTCCAACAAGCCCCATAAAAAATCTGCTCGCGTTGTTGGTGATGTCATGGGTAAGTACCACCCTCATGGCGATGCTGCCATTTACGACACGATCGTTCGTATGGCCCAAGATTTTTCTATGCGTCACGTATTGGTTGATGGTCAAGGAAATTTTGGCTCCGTTGATGGAGATGCGGCAGCAGCCATGCGTTATACTGAAATCCGGCTTTCTAAAATCGCTGAAGAGTTTCTTAAAGACATTGAAAAAGAAACAGTGGCGCACGGTCGAAACTACGACGACACTCTTGATGAACCACTCCTTTTGCCAACCAAAATTCCTAACCTTTTGGTAAATGGTGCCTCAGGTATTGCGGTCGGTATGGCCACCAATATTCCACCTCACAACTTAGGAGAAGTGTGTGATGCTCTGGTTCAAATTATTAAGAATCCAGAACTTGAAAACAAAGAACTTTATAAAATTGTCAAGGGCCCAGATTTTCCAACCCAAGGTATCATCTACGGAACTAGTGGAATCAAAAATGCTTACGATACAGGCAAGGGAAAATTCTTTGTTCGTGCAAAGTCATCAATTGAAAATATTGGAAAGGGAAATCGTCAACAAATTGTAGTGACAGAAATTCCTTACCAAGTGAACAAGGCTCGCCTTATTGAATCGATCGCTAACCTAGTGCGAGATAAGAAAATTGAGGGTATTCGTGACCTTCGAGACGAGTCCGACCGCGAGGGTATGCGCATTGTTATTGAAATCAAAAGCGATGCAACCTCAGAAGTGATATTGAATCAATTATATACCAATACGCAAATGCAAATTTCCTACGGAGTTATTTTGCTAGCGTTGGTTAACAATAAGCCCAAAGTTATCTCCCTAAGAGAGGCGCTTGATATTTTTATCCAGCACCGTCGTGAAATTGTCACACGTCGAACCATTTTCGATCTTAAAAAAGCCGAAGCTAGGGCACATATTTTACAGGGTCTAAAAATAGCTCTTGATAATCTTGATGCTGTGATTGCTTTGATCCGAAAATCTAAAGATCCGCATATTGCCAAAGAGAGCCTTTGCAAAAAATTTGAGCTTTCAGAAATTCAAGCCACAGCCATTTTGGAAATGCGCCTTCAACGCCTGACGAACTTGGAGCGAGACAAAATTATTCAAGAATACAAAGATATTCTTAAGCTCATTGAAGATCTTAAAAAGATTCTTGCTGATGAGAAGTTGGTTAGCAATATTATTGTTTCAGAGCTCGAAGAAACAAAAAAAGAATTTGCAAACAAACGACTCACAGAAATTCGATCCAAACTCGAGGAGTTCTCCAAAGAAGATCTCATCGAAGAAGAAGAAATGGTCGTTACCTTTACGCATGCAGGCTACATCAAGCGCAACCCCGTGTCTCTTTACAAGAGTCAAAAACGAGGAGGTAAGGGTAAGGTTGGTACAGGGGTTAAAGACGAAGACTTTGTTACATCGCTCTTCGTGGCATCGACGCACTCTTATGTACTAGTGTTTTCAGACAGAGGGCGCGTGTATTGGTTAAAGGTTCACGAAATACCTCAGGCAGGCAGAGCAGCTAGGGGTAGGCCCATTGTCAATCTGGTTCAAATGCAGCCAAGCGAAACGGTAGCGGCTATTTTGCCCGTGAAAGAATTTTCCGAAGGAAGCTTTGTTTTTATGGCCACACGAAGTGGCATTGTTAAGAAAACCGATCTCATGCAATTTGCGCACCCAAGAAATTCAGGAATTATTGCATGTACCGTTAAAGATGGCGACAAACTCATTGGCGCTCAAATAACCGGTGGTGACATGGAAGTCTTCTTGGCTTCAAAAGAAGGCCAGGCGATTCGCTTCAATGAAAGTGAGGTTCGTTCGATGGGACGTCAGGCCTCAGGTGTCTACGGAATGGACCTAGGCAAAGACGACGAAGTCGTCAATATGCAGGTGTTTAAAAAAGAAGGCACGTTATTGACAGTCACGCAAAAAGGCTATGGCAAGCGCACAGAAACCACCGAATATCGCAAGCAGTCTCGGGGTGGCAAGGGCATTATGACCATCAATATTACCGAAAAAAATGGTCCTCTGGTTGGCTTGTCTTTGGTTACAGATGATGACGACATTATGCTGATTACTGATCAAGGCCAATTGATTCGGATGCATGCAAAAGATGTTTCAGTGATTGGTCGCGCAACGCAAGGACTTCGACTCATCAATCTTCACAAAGGAGAAACGTTGGTATCCGTGACCAAAATAGTTCCTGAAGAAGCCGCCGAAACAGCTGAGTAGTAGACCATCTTTAAGAAAAATTAATAATTCTAGCGTTGGCATTTTCAGTTAACCTGCTTAAATAAACGTGTGAGTTTTCATAAGCTTATAAGCATTTGCAGCGTAATGGCGTTTTTGGGTTGCAATGAGCCAAAGCAAGATCAGTCGGCTGGTGCTGTTGAAACTAAGAGTAAAACGACATCAAACACGCAACTTTTTGGTTTGAACACCTTTCTAGATGATAAAGGCAACTCAGGCGCAAAATCACAACCAACCGTATCAGTTCATGGCGCGAAACGAATTCCCGATCTCAGTACTAAGACATCTAAGTTGAAAGAGCCTCTTTCGCCTCTACCTTCAAAGGATCTAACAAAGCTATCCTTAAAATCAAAAGAGCAGCGCTCAACGCCGATATCCGTGCGTACAGTGCCATCTCGAAGCATAGCGAACACAAAACCAGATCGACCTGCAAAAGTTTCCTCAAAAAAAAGTACTTCATCAGCTAAGCCGATACGTTCAAAAAGGAATGCTGCAAACGTTGCTGATAGTGATCCAGAAACTCTATGCGACCAAAAGAGTGACGACCGGAATTTTGAAGAAGAAGACACAGAATGCAACTCACCTAAAATTGCAGCAACGGTTGACTTTTCATACAGTGTGTACAAATCGGGTGTGTTTGGCTCACCGACCTTGCGCATACGAAAAGCACAAGTAACCGTTTACGAAACGAACCTATTTAGTTCCGATCCGTTGACATTGAACTTTGGTCCATTCTCCCGATCGGGAGACAACTTACTATGTTCCGATCTCGAGCTTTTCTACTCGAGTAATAGTTTGTATTTAATCAACGATGAAGAGAAAGATGCTTCCAATTGTCTCGATCAATTAGGAAAAGCGCCTCAGGCGGGCCTTCGAATTTCATTTGTTTCACAGCAAGGTGCAGATCTTAAAACCGCGATATCACCAATACCGTTTGCCTATCAAAACCAAGACAATGCACTCAAACTCGTTGGCATAAGTGATTCCTGCATGGTTAGACAGAAAACCAAAGGTCATCCAGTCATCGGCCACATGTCTCAAGCAGGGTATGTTTCAACAAGTATCACGATCGATGAAAAAGCAGACAAGTATTTGGAATGCAGAACAACGAAACTGGTGCCTATAACAACGATGTCCAAATATCAAATTCAAATTATAACAGCGTACACATTGGAATTGTCAATGTCATATCGCTTCACAGATTCAAATCCAATCACATAGCGATTTAAACAATCTTAATATTACTTTGTTAAAACACCCCTGCCTTTTGGGGTTATGAAAGCAGTTTTAAACATAGCATGCGCTACAAGCCTTTTTTGGGTGTCGTCGCTATTTGCACAATCTGTGGATCTTCCATCAATATGTACTGATCGTGCCAAAGCCATTCGCATTCAGGCAAATCACGACGGTAATAGCGTCAGTCAAGTTGCACAATCGGCTTACCTACAGACGCTTAGAGAACTTCGAAATCAAACCAACGATCCAGACTCACTCATTTTCAAAAACTCTCGCGCATGCGCAAGCAACCCCGTATATTGTCCTCTCATATTTTCAAAAGCCGATACGTTTCATCTTAGATTATTTTGCGATCGCGAAATCTTTAATCGCATCTTGGTCACTGAAGATCAAAAAGCTGCTCAAACGCTTCGAAAATGCAAATTTTCACGAGAGCTTTTCTATACATACCCTTATGAACAAGATCTAAGTTTTCAAAACGATTGCCTTTTGCCATCAAACGAAGTGTCCAACGCACTTGGCGATGCTAGCCGCATAAAACGTGCCGAAGACACCATGGCTTCAATTCGGACCCAATATATTCAAACGCTTGGAGCCATTGAGGCTGAGCTCAATGCATCCCATTTTAAGGAAGCCTTTGCATATGCAATCTACAAAGTTCAAGAGATAATGGGCTATGGTTCAGTGGCGCCGGATCAAATTCAAAGCATTCAAAAGCTCTCGCGCTTCGCACTTAGTATTCTAAACCCTATCGGCAAACGCTATGGCGATCCGCGTGTCCAACACTCTGCAAATCAGGCCAGGCAGGTTTATGAAGCTATTTTTAAAGAGTTTTCAAATGGTCAATACGGTGCAACGTTTCCTGCCCTTTCAAAGGAAACACAAGCTTATTTAAACGCCATTGACGATACACAAAGTAAGGCTCTCTACAATCCCGATACACTTATAGCTCAAAGTACAACAATGGTAAGTCAAACATCAGGGCTTTATGCATTTGCTAACGTCGATGTTCAAGCGCTGGAAAAAGATCGCGCTTACTACGATTTATTTCATGGATTTCTGCCATATCAATTTATACGCGCGTCAATTGCCAAGCTACTAATTATTATTCAAAAAAAGAAATACAAACATATCCAAGCCTTTTTAACTCAAAAAGATCGATTTGTTGCATGGGCCGATCGCGATATTGTTTGTCGACAACATCAGCATACTTTTTGTCTATCTTCCAAGGTACCAGGGTTAACCAAAACCGAGAAAGATCGTCGACAAAATATTGAAAATTTACGTCATGAATTCCTAGGCAAGTTCTGGTCCGATATCAAGAATGGCACTTTTAAGCTGACCTACAATCCTGAAGTCTCCACGAAAGATGAGCGGGATTATATCTACACCGAATCTTTTGTTAGAGAGTTCAATCAAAAATCCAAAGATCTCAACGATTTTTGTTGGGCACATGCGGTGCCCCAAGACACTTACGAAAAACAAATAAAATCTAGCCAAGCTTTTTCAACGCTATTGCCGTTGCTTCAAGTTAAAATTAATACATTTTTAAAAATCCCACGAATAGGTTATCTCCTAAAAGAAGAAACGATTACCAAAGCTCTTGATTTTCCAATTAACTTTGGCGAAGACCTCATTCGTAAATGCCTCACCAAGGGCGCCGTCGTTGGACCCATTGAGCCCAAAACAAAAACTGAAATGCCCCCCTCTACATATGGGCCGTATCGTACAACTACTGTCTTGGAAAGGCCATATAAGCATCCTAAAGACATGTATGTTCGCTCCACATTTTCGCTGAGCCTTCAAGATCTTCATCATTTAGAGACATTGATTTTAAAAGATCTCGGAAAAGAGCTTTGGTCCTATAATCAGTGGTTTTTTTGGCGAAGTCACCAAGATATCACCAATCTTCTCGTGCAATCCGTTTCAAAATATTTTCTATCCCTTGTTGACTACGCTTTATCGAAACCGTCCGCCTATCTTGGTCATGCGCTCATGGAACTTCTTTTTGAAAAAGACGCGTTGGAGCAACGATTCACCACACGACAATATTACTTACACGGCGCTGCTCTTTTGATTAGTGTTGTTTTAATTCCATTTACGGTGTTTTCGATACCGGCAATGATTGCTTCCCTATGTTCGTTTGATCTCATCATGACCGCCCAAGGCATCAAAATAAAACATCTTGAGGGTGCGCAAGCAGAAATCAATACTGCCGCACGAACTTTTAATATCACGGTTGAGGCGTCGATCGCTTTGCACGCATATTTTAGACCCCAAATTGACGACATCAAGGTGTCACGCCAATTGGAAGCCGTACTGTTTATTCCGCTCAATGCCTTCGCGATAGCCAAAGGGAGTTGGAGACTCATGCGAATTTTAGTGGCCGATCAAAAACTCATAGCCACAGCTCGAACCTTCAAATACGAAGCCCTTCTAGCTAAATTAGCACCGAGTCAAAAGGCTATTTTGAGTTTACCCTCCGTGGAAAATGCACTACTTAATTTATCAACCGACAGTGAGATTGTTGAAGAAACATTGAGGCTCGCCAAGGAACTAGACCCCGAACAATTGTCACAATATATCAATAACGCACTAAAACTAGATATCGATGTTCCTACGCCGCCAAAACCTAAAGCCATTCCGACAAAGCTAATTCAGCCGATATCAAGTACTCGAAAAGCTGCAATCTCAATCCAAAATGGATTCCTCCGACTCCTAAGTAAATTCAAAGGGAACACGGTTATAGTGGCTGTGGCTGGCACTTTACAAAAACTGTGCTCCAAACATTGCCAGCTTTATTTTTCACAAACCATCGACGATCTTCTAGAAAAAGGTCAGATTACCATGGATGATGCACTACAAATTCTTAAAGGAACAAATTATATAGTTGAAGATGGCCGGGTCATTCCCAAAATTCTAAAGCTCGTTGAAGAGGACTTCTTTAAGTTTCTCAGTAGCAATGTTGCACATAAACCAGAACTTATACAAAGCTTTAAGCAAATGTTTTACGGTGCGGATCTTGGCGATGCAGAAACCTGGCAAAGGCTTTTATCAAATCTTGTAGCTAAGGGTATTAGGTTTGATCACCAAGAAGATCTCAAAAATTTTCTCAAGTGCTTAAAGTTTCTCAATCTCGAACACACCAATTTATGGAAGTACATGGTCAAGGGTGCCTTTACCAGGCAAATTCATCATCGCATTGACTTTATAGTTGATCATATTGACGATTATATGAAAATCGCAGCCTACGACCGTCACAAAACCTATATTCAGTTTTATGATTGGGTTGAAGCGTTTATTAATGACCCTATCAAAAATAAAAGCAATTATACGTTTCGTGAGATTGCTCAATGGATAAAAAAAGATATCGATACCGATTTTGACCTTTCAGTAATTCAAAAAAATATCGCTAAATATCGTCAAGTCGTAAACGACCAAAAAGAAACAATCGAACGTTTAACAAATGGAGCACGACATAACCAATTGTCAGAGTTTCACAAATGGATTCAAAAGTCGACTGGGGATTTTCGAAAAGCTTTTGATAGAACAATGAAACAAACCGGAGATTTCAAAGACGCCTACAAAAACGCACATCAATTTGTTGAGAGCACACAATGGATCGACCGAGATTGTTTTTTAAGATACGGCGAAGCACAAGGAAAAACGGCTAAAACGTTTAAAAATTTCACAAAGTATGCCGCTTGGGGATCGGCCACCTTAACTTATATGTGGAACAATCTAGATGAGTACGATTCTGAAAAAGTATTTGATATGGAGTTTCTTAGCCGCGCTTTATACAATATTGTTATTTCCCAAGCATCATCAACATCCAAAGCGATGCCGTCGAATCACAATGGTATAGGCTTTTTGAATAAAAATATTGACGTTTGGCGCGCAGGTTTACCGATGGCTACGATCGATCTTTTTGCCTATCCTGTGCTAGATCACTACATATGGGATCCTACAAGTGAAGCTGAGGCCGAGATTTCAGCACAAATGCTTCAAGCTGAAAATGTCGAAGATCGCCTCTTTGAAATCTTTGCAAAATATCCAAACGTAAAACAGGCAATCGATGAAAAGCTTAGAAAATGGCAAGAGCTTTACAAAAGATATCAGCCCTACGATACGGCAAAAGTCGATGAAGATACTGAAGAAGAAATTTACCAACAATTTTTAAATAACGGCCTTATTCAAGAATTCAAAGACGATGCCGATTACGAAAACACAATTATCGAGTCGCTTAAAGATGTTCAGTATTATGAAATGTATCACAACATGAGGGCAAGAAAGAAATACGAAGATCAAGCACAAATTATTGACGGTAATTTTGACTCTCCTCGATTATCCATACAAACCAAAAGTATGGCCAATCTTGGTGCATTTAATGAATCGCTTGATCGATACGTTATTTTGCGAAGTCTTGACATGGTTGGTGACGGTCCTCTCAATATTTGGCGTACTCATTATGTTACCAACACTATTTGCAAATACAGGCACACAAAAAGCATGGGAATCGTCAAGGCTCTGGGGTATTACACCCTATTTAAGCTTCTCATCGACAACGTCAAAAACGCAGCCCTAGCCAATATGACCCAAACCACTGGCGGGTAAGTTGAAACACAAAAGTAAATTTTGGAAGTTGCCTACTGGCTCCGTCGCTACGCTCCAAGTCGCCATACGTCAATCTTCCAAAATTTAAGCAGTATCAACTAAAACTTCACAGTGCCAATGGTCACTCATCAGAGTTGAATTCAGATTCAAGCTCTTTCCATCGGGCTTCCACGAGTTTTGCGACGGTTGTGACATGTGTTCGATACCACTTTGGGCTATTGTATCTTCCAATAGCTTTATTGATTTGCTCGGGTGATTCGCCCCAATAGGGCATGAGATATCTTGCCATCAAAGGAATCACATCGCCAAGATCGTGCGGATCGATAATTTCTCCGGCTTTTAGAATGTCTCGAAGTGTGGTTGGCATAAATTGTCCATCGGTAATGGCGCCCACCCAAGAACCCTCTAACTTGATGATGCTGTCATAATTAAGGTTCATTGATTCGGCCAAGTTCAGAAGATCCCGAAGCTGCGAAATGGATCGCTTTGATCGGCTCAATGCTCTATTTTCCCAAATTGAATTTTGTGAAAAATCATATTTTGCTGTTGAAAAATTCTTATCAGTTCGATTGTTAACAAAGTGTTGTTTGGCATCGATAGCATGTTTATACGTTCCGATAATATAAGATCTGAATGTTGGATTATTTAATGCAACCCAACTTGCAAGAGTGGCTAGCGTAGGAAATTTAAAAACATTCTTGTAGGTTCCAAAAAAAGTCTCAATGGAAATAATTCCCGCAATATACTCTGGTTCCACACCACAACTGAAATAACTCTCGCCGAGCACGAAACAGTGTTCTTCTAAAAACGCGTTTGCACGTTCGATGGAAGTTGAGGCCTGAAGCCTTTCAATAACAGCAGGCAGTCGACGAGCAGGATCTTTAAAAGGTGCACCAATCGTCAAATCAAGCCATACCGCATAAATTTGAAATTCAATGAGTTCGGGGTACAAATAGTCGAGCCAGTCAAGGCTATATAAATCGTTAAAAACGGGATTTTGATTTCCACTTCTCTTGCTAGCTATTAGATCTCTGACAGTTTTTAGACCCTGACCCCATTGCTTTTGATCAATTTGAATTCCAAATGTCTCTTGAGCCAAGACATTTAAGTTCAAGGCTATACTGACTAATACGGTAACGCGTAATATCACGGTTTTTACCATCTCAACCACTTGTGTTAATGGCATTTGAGCTCAAAAACAAATTAAAAAGTACTTTTAAACTCGGCAGATCATGATAAACCTTTGATTAAATCATGAAGCCAATTGTGCCTATATTAACTTTACTTGCTCTGGTAGCGCTGTTTCAAGGTTGTTCCTCGTTGGAGCTCAATGAAGCTCAAGAAAGTTTGAGAGAAGGCAAGTACTATATTGCTGTTGAGCACTATATGTCATTTGCAAAAAATCATCCCAAGCACAGGCGTGCACCAGAAGCACTTTTAGAAGTTGGAAATATTCAACACTCAGTTCTTGGTGAACCTGACAAAGCCATCTTAACTTATGAAAAATTAGTGTCGTCATACCCGGTCAATACCTACACGCTTTCGGCTCAACGTAAAATCGCCGAGATTCATAAAAACCATTTTTCAAATTATCACGAGGCTATTATCGAGTATGAAAAATTTCTTCACGCTGCTCCAGATCACGAAGAAACCCCTGCAATTATTATGGAGCTTGCGCATTGCTACACGCTAATCCACGATTTTAAACAGGCAGAAATTGAATACGACCGGCTTATTCGTGATTATCCTAAATTTAATCGATTGGCTGAAGTCTATTTTCAAAAAGGCAATAACGATTTCATCTCAGGCCGTTATGAAAAATCGATAAAAAATTATCAAAATGTTGTGGAACATTTCAAAGATTCAGATCTGCGCCCCCAAGCCATCTTTGGAATGGCTAATGCTTATGAAGAAATGGATGATTTTAAAAAAGCCAAGGAGTTTTATCATAAAATTTTAAATACTTATCCGTCACCAAACGTCGTTAAAATTAGGCTTAAAGGTGTAGAAGATCGCGAAAGACGAAAAAATAGTGGGGCAGCTCTTAAACCGTGGAGTGAGGAATCCAAAGCCGCTCGAGACCTTTGGCGAGGTTGACGCGCTTTTAGTCAATAGTTTACGAAAATAGCGTCAGGGCCTATACTAAAGCTTATGGCAGCAGGCAGTTTATCAAAAGAACTTTTTAATGCTTCACTTAAATTGATGCCGGGGGGCGTAAATTCTCCAGTTCGCTCATTTTTGGGCGTTGACGGTGAACCACTTTTTATGGAGCGGGGTAAGGGTTCTAAGATCTACGATGCTGATGGCCGTGAATATATTGATTATGTCATGAGCTGGGGACCACTCATTTTTGGGCACGCCAATGCAGAGATTTTAGGTAAGGTTCAAAAGGTGATCGAGCGTGGTATGAGCTTTGGAGCATGCACCGGGTTTGAGCTCGAACTCGCAAAACTCGTGGTTGATTCCGTTCCTTCGATAGAAATGGTGCGATTTGTAAATTCAGGCACAGAAGCAACGATGTCTGCCATTAGGCTTGCCAGAGCAGTTACCGATCGAAAAAAAATAATTAAATTTGATGGCTGTTATCATGGCCACGTGGATTCACTTTTGGTTCAAGCAGGATCCGGTATGGCCACGCTGGGCTTGCCAAGTTCACCAGGTGTACCTGAAGAATTAACGGCACTTACGTTAAGCTTGCCTTATAACAATATTGAAGCCTTGAAAAAGGTTTTCGAAAGCGACCCGCGCGGCATTGCTGCCGTGATTATTGAACCCGTGGCAGGTAATATGGGCGTTGTGGCGCCAAAGGAAAATTTCTTATCTGAAGTTCGAGATCTTTGCACAACGCATGGGACAATTCTTATTTTTGATGAAGTCATGACAGGCTTTCGCGTTGCAATGGGAGGCGTCCAAGAAAAATACAGTATTTCACCTGATCTCACCTGTCTTGGAAAAATCATCGGTGGTGGAATGCCGGTAGGAGCCTATGGTGGACGAAAAGAACTCATGGAAGAAATATCCCCCTGTGGTCCAGTTTATCAGGCGGGCACACTTTCAGGTAATCCTGTATCTATGGCAGCAGGAATCAAAACACTTAAAATGCTCAGAGAAGCAGAAACTTTTGGAAAGCTCGACTATCGAACGCAGTATCTGACCGACGAAATGAAAAAACGCTCCGACAAACAAGGTTTAGATATAGCGGTCAATCGCGTGGGTTCCATGTTCACGCTATTTTTCCAAAAGGGTCCGATTTTCAATTACGAAGATGCAAAGAAAAGTAACTTAAAACAATTTTCAAAATATTTTCATGGCATGTTGGCAGAAGGCATTTATATTCCGCCTTCTCAATTTGAAGCTTGGTTTATGTCACTTGCTCACAGTGAACAGGACATTGACAAAACTATTAAAGCTCATGAAAAAGTTATTAAGGCTCTTTAATTGAAGACCAAAGATCTAGAGAAGCTATTTACTGATCAAGACAAACAAGCAATTGAAGTGGCTATCAAAAGAGCAGAGCAAAAATCCTCTGTTGAAATAGTTCCGTGTATTATTCCGATATCTGACGACTATGCTCATGCTTACTGGAAACTTTTATCCATAGCGATGTTTCTGGCGCTTGCTATATCCTATTTTTCACTAGGCATCGCTCTGCTGAGTGCCACAGTGTTAGTTACAGCTTATATTACAATTCTACCGTTTCGAAGGCGCATGATCGGCAGAGTGTTCATGGATCATCGAGTCTGGCAAAAAGCTAAACAGGTATTTTTAGAAGAAGAAATTTTTCTAACTAAACATCGAACGGGTGTTTTGATTCTTATTTCAATCTTCGAGCGAGAAGTAGCGGTTCTGTGCGATACACAAATTTACAAAATGACAGACCCTAAAACGTGGAAAGATATCTCTGATAAACTGGCAGATGGCATGAAAGCCAATAAACCTGCTGAGACCATGCTCACAGCTATTGAAAAAATAGAAGCGTTGGTCGATGGAAAAGCTCTTCCAGAAAAAGACCTTCAAGATAATGAAATTAGCAATACCATAAGGTACAGAAGCTAAAATGAACAATATTAGAGTTATTTTCTTTCTAGGAATGCTATGTGTAAATCTTTTTGCATTAGATGTTCCTTCGCTTAAAGGGCGCGTGTCAGATTATGCGAACATCCTATCACCATCAACGATCGTAACGTTAACTCAAACTCTTGAAAAGCTTGAACAAGACACGGGCGCACAAGTGGTAGTGCTAACCATTCAAAGCCTAAATGGAGCGGATCTAAGCACCTTTTCGCTTAAAACGGTCGAAGCATGGAAGCTTGGTCAAAAAGGTAAAGACAATGGCGTCTTATTTTTAATTTCAAAAAATGATCGAAAAATGCGTCTTGAAGTTGGATACGGTCTTGAAGGTACTATTCCAGATATTTATGCAAAGCGCATTTTAGACGATTATGTCTTGCCCTTATTTAAACAAGGTAACTTCAATCAGGGCGTCGTCGATGGTGTCAATTGGATTAATAAACTTATTCGAAAGGAAGCCACGCCCCCAAAAAAGAAAAAAAAGCCATCTGTTTTCACCGATGTATTTCCTTTTATATTTTTCGTTATATTTTTTGTAATACCTTCTTTGTTTCGTCCACGGGGGCGGCGCAGAAGCGGTTTCTTTGGTGGCGGATATTTTGGTGGCGGAACTGGCGGCTTTTCGGGAGGTGGTGGTTTCTCGGGTGGCGGTGGAAGTTTTGGCGGTGGCGGTGCTTCAAGCAGTTGGTAATAAAGTTTTGCTATGAAATTTAAAGGCGAAATTCATAATTTTTCTGTTTTAGATCTTCTGCACTATCTTAACGCTCATGAAGAAACTGGCATACTAACCATCACATCACCAACTGGTGAAGTGTCTGAGCTTTACTTTGATAAAGGTCAATGTGTTCGGTCCAAATATGAAGGAATGTCGAATATTGGCGAAATGTTAGTTTCTCAAGGCAAAATCAACCAAGCGCAAATTGATATTGCGCTCACCGAGCGACAAAAGCAGAAAATTGCAAAACCGTTCGGTCAGGTTTTACAAGACTGCGGTTTTGTTTCGAAAGATGATATTAGACAGGTGATGACCCAGCAAATTGAAGATGGTCTTCATCGTCTCATGAAGCTTAACTCAGGTTTGTTTCGATTTAAACATACCGAAGCTCTTGGCGTCGATGATATTGGTCTTCAATTTAATGACTTAGTATTGCCAGAAGAGATCAACACAGCTTATGTTTTAGTCGATGCCATTTCTAGATTTGATAAAGAACAAGATGACACGGGTGAAGACGAAGAAAACAACGAGCCAATTGATACGTCATCCGATCAAATTCGATTTGCGATTTCATTATTGAAACTCATGATGACTGACGCACGTAAAATTGAGCAAAGTTCAAATATTCTTAAATTATTTTTAAATGTACTCTCCGAGTACGCACCTAGAGCCGGTTTATTTACCCTTTCCGATGACACTTTTATGGGAGTGGGTGGATTTGGTAAAACTCAGGACGGTCAATTACTTAACGACGTTATCCGGAAAATGAAATGTTCGTTACCCGATAATCCAACTCTACTGGCGCTTATGGAAAACCGAGAAACGGCATGTGTTGATTCTTTGAACGAACCATGGGTTCAATCAATCCATGAGGCCATTGGTAAACCAATGAATTCTCAAATTCTGATTCTACCCATTGGTGGTGTGGAGTCGGTGACAGCTTTTGCGTATGCTGATATGGGCGACCGAGAAGATAAGTTCTTAGACATCGATCTTCTTGATTTAGCCGCGGCACAAACTGGCGTTTTAGTAGAGAACACTTATATTAGAAAACTCGTCAAAACTCTTCAACGCCGAAGCATTCACTAAATTCCTCTACAAAACGTCTCCAATCAACTAAGAGTTTTGGTGTGAGCGCATTATTGGGAATGAATATAGCGGTATTGATCTGGGGGTTTACAGGCATTCTGGGGCGTAGCATTCACGTCAATGAAATCAGCCTTGTATTCTGGCGCCTGTTTATTACCGTTGTTTCACTAGGCTTGGGAGCCAGCTTATTTAAGGCAATGTTACAATCACGATACCCCGTACTTTTCAAAACAAGGACGGGAAAGTACCCAATGCCAAAGGTTTTATCAAGGCAAGCGTTAATCTTGATTATTCCAGGTATGACCTTAGGTATCCATTGGATTTTTTTTTACGGGAGTATCAAGTACGCCAATATTTCAGTGGCTCTTACGTGCCTTGGTTCGGCACCCCTTCTTGCCGCTATTATAGAACCGCTATTTTTTAAACGGCGCATAAAAAATTCAGAAATCGTTTTGGGTCTGGTTGTTTTGCTGGGTATCACCATTATCTATTATTCTCATCTTCAATTTTCAAAGGGAGTTATTTACGGTGCTTTGGCTTCGGTCCTCACAGTGCTTGTTTCTGTCCTCAATAAAAATATTGTTGCTAAATATTCGCCAGTTCAAATGATCGGTGTTCAAATGTCTGGTGCTTTGTTGGCCGTGTGCCTATTTTTTCCTTTATATGCAAGTACGTTTCATACGCCATTTGAGTTTCCATCATTGCAAGATACTTTTTATCTATTCATTCTTAGCTGGGCTTGCACCATTTTTACGTTCTTTCTGTGGATACTTGCTCTACAAGAGGTCAGCGCGTTTACAACGAATATTTTGTTAACACTTGAGCCCGTCTACGGGATTGTCTTAGCATTCATATTTTACAAGGAGCACCTTGAAATGAGACCCCATTTTTACGTAGGATTTTTTTTCATAGGAGCCGCCGTGCTAATTCACACCCTCGGACCCAAATTGCAAAAAATGAACGAACCCAATTAAACTCATTGGCTATATCACTTTCGATAATACGTCTTTCTAACCATTGTTTTTTAAGTAGAAAATCGGGGCACTGCTATCCTATTTTTGCGGATCATTAGTTCTCTGTGAATCGCGGGATACATTCAGAGATTCGTCTTAAATTCCAAACCTAAGTGTGAGTGTCCAATGGTGGAAGAGAGGGAATGAAAAGCCCCTCTCGTAACTCGCGGACAACAAAGCCGAATTTAACAATAACAACCCGTTAGCGACGAAGCGATTACATTTGAGTACTACCAAGTACCAAGGATTTCACCCGACCTGTTCCGCAAAGTTCCGCAAATTAATTAGACCAAACAATAGATGTAAAATATAATTTTATTAATGAAATTTTCGCCTAAACTTCTTAATCAGACATTTAATTTAAAAATTTACTCGAGACGGTGGGGTCACTTTGACTCATACACGTGTAAAATTACAAACAGTGGTTGGTATTTTTCGTTTCACGGTATTGGAGGACGATGTAATAAAAAAGGACATCCGTACCTCTTTAAAAATTTTCGACAAGACCTGATCTGCTATCCAAGTGATTTAAGTTACGTTCTTGAGGATCTATGGGACAAAGTTCATCGAGACAAACTCAATCCAAATCAAATTACCCCTAAGCTTAAAAAGATTGCAAAGTGGATCAGCGAAACTGAGAAAAATAGACCCAAATGGAAAATTAAAAACTAAGACCTTATATTATCTGATCCACGCCGCGTGAATAATCATAAAGATTTTTAGAGGCAAATTGGCCTCTAAACAACCATTCAGCTTGTACGGCACGAAGGTTAGTGATTCAACTTTGCAAGCCAGGCTGAGTTACTTGACATAAAACACTTATCCAAGTCATTAGGTCCACACATGGCCAAATCATAGATTCTCTCACCCACATAGTTAGCCTCATCTGCGGTTTTATTAATTACAAACAATTTAAGTTTTCGGCCTAGCTTTCTTGTGAGAAATGAAAACATCACTTTTGCTAATGTATCTGACTCGGGCAAGCTGTACCCGAATATAACTAAGTTCTCTGCTTGTTGAATTGCCGAAAATGCATCGTGCCAAAAATGAATCATTGATCGCCGATTTCCATAGTCTTTCAAATAATCCGGCACAATTACATATGCATCTTCGCTGCTAATTTCCCCCATATTGGATCTACATTCTGGGAAGTAGTTGTCACTAACGACGATTTCTAAATCTTTTGTCGATGAATCGATCGGAGTTTTATTTATGAAATTCAAAGAACCATGCGGTTTAATTAAGGAAATATTATTTTCTACCTTGGGAAGCCTTTCAGATACTTTGTCGATAAGCCATGATGAAGGGTTCCCATCTAGACCGTATCCGCCCTTAGGGGACCAAAGTCCAGCCTTCCACAATAAGCGCTCTACGAATATGTCATAGTTGAACGAGATAATAATATCTAAAGGTCTAAATATTCTTTGGATTTCTGAAAGTGCATTATTTTCTATATTTTGAGGTGGGGTGGTTAGTAGATGTTCTCTAGAGAAAGTACAAAACCGTCTTTTTAAGGTTTCTGACTCAGATGATGTGAGACTTAAAGCTAAGAACGTTAAGCTTTTTTCCAAATCTTCCGATGCAAATCCGACTAACTTATTTTCATAGTCCGATTTGTATTTTGCAACAAAAGCTTCAAGCAATGTTTTTGATAGTGGGTATTGGCACTTTGAAAAATGATGAGAAAATCCTGCGCCTAATACGAACACTCTTCTAGCTTCTGGCTTTTTTCTTAAAAACATATGCCTTAAATATTTAATAGTACAATGGTATACCATCAGTGGAATGATTAAGAAACTAGTTCCCCACGGTAATGCCTTGGCCTTAATTATTGATAGGCCGATCTTAGAACTTTTGAGAATTGAAGCCCATACTCCGCTTGAAATTGAGACCGTGGATGGAAAATCTCTAACAATTCGCCCTGTGCGAAATAGCGTGGCGTTAAAAGCGGCCATGAAAGAAATTAATCGCAAATATCGAAAAACACTTAAAAATTTGGACAAATGATAATCTCATCCGCTTTTCAGTGAACCCAAATATGCTTCACTTTCGCCAAACCCATGGAATTCGCTTAGGACTTAGTGAACTCGTAGGTGGTTCGCCCAGGACTATGGCAGATTTAATTGCCGTTTTATCGACGCTCCCGGTCACTCCAACAAGAATAATCCTATCTAAAATACAGATCCTCATGGCTAATGAGGACTCGAGCGACTTCGAAAACCACATGCGGACTCATTACGTTGGGCCAGCATGCATCGAAGCTCTGAAAAAGTACTCCGCTGTCAAAGGAGCACAGGTCAGACTATTTACCAAAATGGCGATTCTTCTAGTCCAGGAAGTTTTTCGTCAACATCATGATATCAAAAAGTCAGGGCCAGCTGAGGTAGAGTACGTCATACCTAAAATTTCAGAAGCGATTTTAATCGCGAACGATATATGCAACACAGTTACATCTAAATCTGATAAAAATATGGCTGAGCCTGATAACTATGCCACCTTTGCCCTACCAGAAATGCTTTTTAACTATTCCGACCAGTTTCGCTATGCCATTGGTCGCTCGTATTTAATTTATGAAGGTTTAAAAGAACGTTGCCGTACCGAATATCCTGATGATTTTTTCGACGTCGATGCCTTTTTTAAGGAGAAACTTAAAATTGGCTTCGATGATTATTTTTTTGCAATCTTTGCTTTGTATTCGCAGTGGAGCTTTTCTTTTAAAGACCTAGCTAACCAATCTGGCTTGATTGATCCTACTACTTGGATTGAATCGCCTTTATTAAGGACAAGGATTAACAACATCTTGGCTTTATTTGAGGACTCCTGGGAGCAACCTCAAACAATTTCAGATGTAGAGAATCTCGAGATTATTAGGGAAGTTATCTATGAGAATTTTCATCTTAGAAAATCACCTCTTCTTAAAATTCCTGAAGGCATTCTTTGTGGAAGCTTGCAGCACATCATGAGCAAATGCTGGAATGGTCCATATTATGAAATTATTGACCGAGGAAATGAATGTCAAAAAGATCTGTTCTTTCGTTTTCTAGGTAGAACAATAGAAATGTATGTTCAAGGCCTATTAAAAGACGCTTTTAGACATAAATTTAAGCAAATTACTTCTACATCAGGAAACCCAATTGCTGATGCCGCTGTTTACATTAAGTCTAGTTGGTGCTTGCTATTTGAAGTTAAGGCTAAACGCCCAACAAGAGAGATGACTTCTAGCGGTGATGCTCCAGCCGAGATGCAGGCGGTTGCCAAAATGGCTTTTGAAGGTCTTCAACAGCTTAATAATAGAATTGCCGACTTTCGTGCGACCGGATTTAGGGGAAGAATTACCCCAATTCTAGTAACTGGTGGACTGTTTCCAATTAATAGTTTGCTATGGAAGCACTATCTTCACAAAGTCGAGTCTCTTCCAATGATGAGTGACCTAGAGGTTGATTTACCCCAATTTATGAATCTCGAATCTATCGAAATTCTTACGGCACTAAAACAGATTTGTGGAATAACCGATCTCTTAAGAGAGAAGCTCACTGATTCCTGGAAGGCTGAATCGTTACAAACTTTCCTTTTTTCTTATTATTTTCCTAAGTATCAAATCATTGAGCCATTAAATAAAACATGTGAAAGCCTTTATAAAGACCGCATGGCCGCCCTCATAAGGGCGCTTTTCCCCAATAAGGCTAGCGATTTTCCTGCTGACAATAGATGGCGTCCTGTTTTTAGCCGCACTTAGATGGGCTAGTTAATATGGTTAGCGATATTTAATTTTATGAATGAATTTACCATTTTATTATAAAAATGGTAAATTCAACATTCACATGCCCATTGACTCAATCCCTAATTCATTAAAAACACAAGGGCTACTAACAGCCCAAAAGCTTCGGAATCGTCTAGGTGTCTCGCAACCGACACTCTCGAGACTCGTAAAAAGCGGTTCACTTCGTCGATTTAGTCATGGGCTTTATGCTCATCCAGATTGTGCCGTTCCTCCGGAAGAAATCGATTTTGCAGTGGCCTGTGCGCGATTCGCCCCTACTTCTGCCATTGGTGGGTTGTCCGCCTTGTTTCACTACGGACTACTTGATCAACCGCCTCATCAAATATGGGTCGTCATCCTTCCCCAGAAATCGGATCATAACGATTTCTACCGAACGCTCCGGACCAAGACATCTCCGAAGTATGGTATTGACGTTTTCAAATTCTATCGAATGACCAATATAGAACGGACGCTTCTTGAAGCGCTGAAGTTTGCTCCTAAAATTGGTCCACGTATTGCTATATCAGCTGCAAGGATGGCCCTTCAAAAAGGCTTAACCACAGAAAAGAAGCTTGGTGAAATGGCAAAAAAACTAAAATTGAAATCCGTACTTGAAAAATATTGGGAAGCGATCGTGATATGAAAAAGACGCTTGCTCATGAGGGCGTAGTCGCACGGGTACAAACTTAGCCATATAAACTTATTAAGTAACATATTGAAATTATGGATAAAAACCTTAGATTCTATTTCGATTATTTCGACTATTGCGTTTATTTCATATACTCTGTAGTATAGATCTATGCAAGCAATAGACAATTCCATGGTCGTAAATATTCCTAGCAAAGACGAAAGCAAAACGGCGGAAGAAGCTGCGCGTAGCTTGGCTAGGCACCAGCCTACTAAAAAAGAAAAAGTAGTTTCTTTGCAGTTTATTAGGGGCGAAAAAAATAAAAGCCCCGAGGAAGTTAAAATACCCTTCGCCGCCTATCAATTGCTAATCAACTTACTTTCTGAAATGGCCCGGGGAAATGCTGTAACCTTAATGCCGATCCACGCTGAATTGACGACCCAAGAAGCGGCGAATCTGATGAATGTTTCCCGACCTTTTCTGATTCAACTCCTTGAAAAAGGAGAAGTGCCCTTCCGAAAAGTAGGAAGTCATCGCAGGATTCTTGCAAAGGATCTCTTCGAATACAAAAAAGGTATCGATATAAAGAGAAGTGAAACCTTGGATGAACTGACCGCAGATGCTCAAAAACTGGGGCTGGATTATTAATCTTGGCTCAGTACACTGCCCTTTTTGATGCATGTGTGTTGTATCCGATGGGTCTTCGCGACCTTTTGATGGAACTTGCCCTCACGGACACGTTTCGCGCACGGTGGACGAATGAAATACTAGATGAATGGGTTGATGCAATCCACGAAAGACGCCCCGACATTCCAAAACAAAATTTAAGCAAGCAGCGCGCGTTAATGAATGACCATGTCCGTGATGCCTTGATTGAAAACTACCAAGACTTGATTCCAACGCTATCCTTGCCGGACCCTAAGGATCGGCATGTTCTAGCTGCAGCGATTCGTGGCCGTGCAGATGCCATTGTTACTTTTAATCTTAAAGAT
>JAGRAY010000200.1 GCA_020434375.1 Bdellovibrionales bacterium
CAAGGCGAAGCCGCTGAGGGGGAGGCTCCATGGGCTTTGCCCATGAGAGGGGGCGACGCGAGCCCCTATAATCGACCAAACTAATTTTTTACTTTTAAAAGTTCTACATCAAAAATCAATGTGGAATTAGGAGGAATGCTGGCTGGTCCCATGCTTCCATAAGCTAAATCAGATGGGATAAAAAACTTGTATTTTGCACCCTCTTTCATAAGCTGCAAACCTTCTGTCCAACCTTTAATTACTCGATTTAACGGGAACTCGGCTGGTGCGTTACGTTTATAGGAGCTGTCAAACTCCTTTCCGTCGATAAGCGTTCCTCTGTAATGCACTGAAACAGTGTCTGTTGCTTTAGGAGTTTTGCCTTCACCTTCTTTAAGAATTTGATACTGGAGTCCTGAAGAAGTAACTTTCACGCCCTTGACACTTTTGTTTTTTTCTAAGAAAGCTTCACCCTGTTGTTTTGCGTCCATTTTTTTATTTCCTTTTTCTTTGGCAATGACAGAAGAACTCGTCACTCCGACCAAAACCAACCCTGAAAGAATTATTACTAAAGTTTTTATCATTGGGTTATTTTAGCTAAAGCAACAAAAAGCACAACAAACAATAGAAATGATAAAACTTCCAAACAAAACCGTCTTTAAGCTTGGGTTGATTTCTTTCTTTACCGACATTGCTAGTGAAATGGTATACCCAATTACACCTATATTTCTTACCACGGTTCTTGGAGCTTCCATGACTTCTGTGGGCCTTATCGAAGGTTTTGCCGAAGCTTTATCTGGCATCTTAAAAACTTTTTCAGGGGTATGGTCGGATTCTATTAAAAGACGAAAACCATTTATTATTTTGGGTTATACTGCTTCAGCTTTTTCAAAACCACTCATTGGAATGTCTAGTCTTTGGCTGCAAGTATTTTCAGCGCGGTCTTTAGATCGCATTGGAAAAGGCATAAGAACCGCCCCTAGAGATGCGCTCCTTGCTGAAAGCTCCGACGGCAAAACGACAGGTGCAGTTTTTGGATGGCACCGCTTTATGGATTCTCTGGGAGCTGTTTTAGGACCTTTATTGGCTCTTTTGTTTTTAACGCTCTACCAAGACTCGACATCTCTGCGCAAAGTTTTTTACTTTGCAGGCATTCCCGGTTTGATGGCTATTTTGATTGCATTTTCAGTCAAAGACAATACTTGTTGGGTCGAAAACATACGACAATCGTTTAGAGTTCAAATCTCCAAAATATGGACAGCTCCTAAGATGTTTCAAAGGTATCTTTTTGCCTGGTCTCTATTTTCTCTCTCGAACTCCAGCGATGTCTTCATCATTTTAAAAATGAAATCAGAAGGGCTCTCTTTATCTAATATCATTCTTATTTATTGTGGATTTAATTTTATCTATTCTATTTCGAGTCTTGTACTGGGACATCTGTCAGATCGTTTTGGTCGCAAACCATTTGTAGTTGGCGGCTTTTTTATGTTTTCTCTCGTTTATTTTGGGTTATCTCAAGCCACAAGTGTATGGCAATTTTGCATGCTCTTATCAACGTACGGCTTATATATGGGCGCAACAGACGGTATCGGGAAAGCATGGGCCCTAGATATGCTAGACAAAGACTCCAAAGCTACTGGCATTGGAGTTTTGGGGTCTATGACCAGCTTGTGGACGTTAACTGCTGGAATATCCGCTGGCTTAATTTGGGATTACTGGGGCTCCACTGCCGTCTTTTTGTTTGGCGCATATGGAAGTCTATTTGCAGCAATAATGATGAGTTACTTTGTCAGAACCACTAACGCTAATAATTAAATTTTTTTTACAACCCAATCCCTAGGAACTCGAACTCTTTCTCCCCATAGCCCCTTCGGATCACGCTGACCTACAGAGATGACCATCGTGACGCGAGCAGAACGCTTTAATTTAAGAATTTTCTTGATTCTGTGCTCATCAATTCCTTCCATAGGGCAAGTATCAAACCCCTTAGCCGAAATGGCTAGCATGAAATTTTCAGCAGCCAACGCCGAAGATTTAATAGAAATTTCTGCAATATCTCTTCTTGACCATGGTTTACGCGTGGTTGGCCTAAACAGACCTAGAATATTAAACAAAATCCACCTGAGAGGAGCGAGCCAGCAATAGCCGTAAAGCATTGGAATAAGTTTATTGTAATATGAATATACAATAGCCGGCGTTGAACTCTTGTTAAACTGTTCGATCAAATAGCTTTTGTGCTTTTTCCAAAGTGACGGGTTTGCAACAACGACAAGCAGATGTTGTGAAGTGCGAGCTGCATTTTGATCGAGACAAGCTTTCACAAGTTCATCTCGCTTCGAACTTTGTGAGTCAAACCAAAAAAATTCCCACGTTTGCAAATTTGATGAATTTGGTGCCAACAGAGCTGCATCAATGGCGGCATCTATGATCTCATTGGGTACAATCTGGTTCGTATATTTCCGAACACTTCGCCGCCTTTGAATTGCTTCAAAAAGATCCATTACAGCCCAATTGCATTTCTCCACTCTGGTGTGGCGGGAATTAATTTTCGTTGATGAATATTCCAAAAACCAATTGTGAAAATCGCTTCACAGACACAGATACCATCTCTTTCCATCCATTGTTTTATCTTTCCAATTTTTCCAGAAAAAGAAACGGCCTGAGATCTAATTTTGATTTCATCACGCGCTCTTAGTTCTTTCACAAATCGAATCGACAAATCCAAAATAACAGGACCAACGCCTTTCTCTTGAATTTCTCTAAGCCCAAATCCACGCTCGGCAATAAATTGCCATCGTGCTTGCTCAAACAATCTCAGGTAGACGGCATTGTTGAGATGTCCAAAAGAATCCAAGTCAACTTCCTGAATGGTCAAAGAATAATCAAAAA
>JAGRAY010000201.1 GCA_020434375.1 Bdellovibrionales bacterium
AAAGTTATTAGAAACTCGGTAAATATGGGGCCTTCTTATTCGCGAAATACTGGGTGGGACAATGCTTCAGGTGAACTGGTAGCATTTTTAGATGCTAATGATCGATGGAAACAAAACAAGCTTGCTGTTCAAGCAAGCTTTATGACATCTAATGCGCAGTATGCCTTAACGGGTCACCTGAATAATTTTCAAAAAGTTACAGAGTCTAGGGAGATTACCTTCGTGGACTTGCTACATCAAAACACTGTTCAAACCTCGTCAATTATGATTCAAAGAGATATTCCTGTGCGATTCGACCCTGCCATGAAGTACTGCGAAGATCACAACTTTCTAATAGAAGTTGCCTATAACTACAAGATTTACTTTTTGGGAATGGTACTAGGTTTCCTTGAAAGGCCTCAACTCTCACCAGGCGGTTTATCAAACAACATCCTTGAGATGAGAAAAGGACAATTGCGTATCTATGTTTCTCAATACAAGAAACATAGAATAGGCTTAATTAAACTAATTTTCATGTGCACGAGATCTATGGCTGCTCACCTACTAAAACTTTGCTCTCGTTTTCGAGAAACGACGGGTGCATCATCATAAAAATAAACAAAACAATTATAGGCCATGCAGTTAAAAAATAATAGTTGAACATAAACAAAAAAAGCGACACAACAGCGTACTTATTTTTGGCCTTAGCTTCTAAATCAAGGAAAAACATCGTATAGAATAACGTTCCCCATATTCCATACAAATAGAAAATAGAACCTATATTGCTTAGTGGGTGGATCAAATACACTTCGTACGTCGGATTTACATCTAGAGAGCCTAAAAGTAATTCAATGAAACTAAATTGACTTGTAGCTGCTAAAGCACCATACCGACCTTCGAAAGTATGCCAAAACAATTTTGGAATATGCTCTAAAAGAACATATGAAAACACGACCTGTGCCACGATCACCGAAACATAAAAGAAAAGTGAATTAAATTTGAACTTCCTGACAAACCAATAAAATACTAACCCCAAACAAACATACACCGTTATCAATGAAAAACTAATAAGCACACCTACAAAACATAAGACTTTCATCCATTTACTCTGCACCACAAAGAAGCTAATTCCCGTAATAAATGCAAAATAGCTAGGTTCCCAAGTAAGCGAAGCGACCCTAGGTATACCTCCTCTATAGTCCACAGGTACGCCTTTACCACCTGCCAACAACTTGTGTAGAGCAGCAAACACACTTCCATTGCCAGATACAAATGCAAAATAAGCTGATACACCGTAAACCACGAGTGTCATAAGAGACAAGTAAAATACCGGTTTTAGTCGAATAATACTTCGATCTGATAAGGTTTTAATAGCATAGTATAAGCACACAAGAAGTAACAGTTTTATAATATCAATAAGCACAAAAGGTTTAACAATAAATACTACGGTGGCCGTTAATACAAACCCCAGCATTGGTACTTTAATTTGACGGTTTGTTTTAAAGAAAGAAACCAATGCTCTTGTAAATGGAAGAATTCCAAATGGAATCAACACAAAAGAAGGATAGATTTCAAATCCTCCAACTTTTCTGCTCAATATAGTCAACGGCATTGTAAAGCATATTAGTGATGCAATATACTTCACAATCCGACCTTATTTTTTCGGGTGAAATAAAATAGGCAGCAATATAGAGAAGATAAAACAAAGATGCCGGCCCATAACAAATTTAACACAGGAGGAAAATTCAAAAGAGCCATCAACGGTCGATCTCTTAAATTACCCATTGAGCGTCTACTGAGTAAATAGTTTGGAATTTGGCTTATTCTCTGAATTCTCTTTCCTTCTGTTAAACCTGAAGTGCTTGGATTATTGATACTTAATGCGCCAAAAACGCTATATATTCTGATTCCCTTTCTTCTTGCCTGAAAGTAGAAGTCAAAATCCCCACAATAGTGAGGAAATAGTCTTGGGCGAATAAGATCACAATTACTTTGGAATATGCCTACAGGAATTAGCACGCCGTGGGCACCGTTTAAATCTATCGATATTCTGTGGCAAGATGTTTGGCTTTCTAGGTTTGATCGATCGTAAAGAATAGGCTTTACGTACCATCTAAAAAAATTTAATTTTAAGCCTGCAAGAACTCTTGGATTATCTTTTCCGTACACAACACCACAACATTGAATTGAATTTGGTTCATAAGCTTCTATCAGCTTACGAAGAGATTGATCCGAAAGCCTGTCATCATGATTTAACCAAAATACGTAGTCCGCTTTGTTTTTTATGGCATAGTCCGTACCCATTGATATAGCTCCAGTCCACCAAAGATTACCATCGCCATATAGTACGTCGATATCACTCCACTTCGATTGCGCAACTTTAGCGGTGGAATCTGTTGATCCATCGTCTACGATGACAATTTTAACTTCATGGCCATCAACTCTTTGCTTTTTAATGCTCTCGATACATTCAATAACATGAGGAAGTCCATTATGAACTGGAATAATGCAAAAGATTTTTCTATTCATAAAAACGTGAACTTATATATAAGAACACTGTCGTTATTGAAACAAATATTAGACTTGATACGTGTATCAATGCTTCACTCTATAAATAAGTATAGATCGCTGGTATGCATATCGACAGGTTGATGGCCGAAAAGGCCTCCTATGGGTTCAGGACTCATTCAGAAAGTATTTCAAGCAAGAAAACTTGAGTAAGAGCAGCTATTGTGCAGAGTTCCCTACATGGGTGTTCGCAAACTCCAATTCGTATACTCTCACACCATACTCTTCATATCTGTCAACGCATAATGTACGATTAGGTTTGATTGAGGTTTCATCGATAGGAAGATTAACAAACGAAAGAGCCTCTGCAAAT
>JAGRAY010000202.1 GCA_020434375.1 Bdellovibrionales bacterium
CAAAAAAGAAGTGCTACAAGCCCAACGTGAAAACCTGACACCACCAACGTATGAAGAACTCCTAAATATTTAAAACTTTCAATGGAATCCGAATCAAAGTCTAGCCGGTGACCAAGGATCATGCTTTTAAATATTGAAAACGTAAAAGACGTCATGTTCTCGCCCGCCAGAACAAGCACACTAGACCTAATATGATTAATAAACTGTTGATATGAGCTAGGATGACCTGCAAGCTTCCACGATCGCTTTGGGGAAATAAAAGCAGTAAACAAAATATTTCGGGATCGATAGTAATTTTCTAAAGAGATTTCACGGTCATTTCCAAAATTACGAGGTGATCGAAGCATTGCCGAAAACGCGATATGCATACCTTTTTCAGGTGGATTTTCTTTTGTGAACACTCGAACAATAAAATCTGCATTTTTGTTCTGTCTATAATTTTTTAGATTTTGAACTGATTTAACTTGGCACAGAAAACTATAATACTGCTTCTGACTATTCCACTCTGGAAACGAAATGACCTTCCCGTTTAAAGCAGAAAAAGTTTTTTGACCAGGTTCAATATGTTGATAGTCTTGTGCTTGAATACGAATAACCCCAACAAAGAAGAATAGAATAAACAGCACAGGCAACGTCCATTTCTCCGATGCCCTAAAGCAAACAAGAAAAAACAAAAGCATTGCCAGTGGCCAAGTAAAATACCAAAGCAAAGGCAAGAACCACGGAGACCAAAGTGTTCCTGCCACATAGGACAAGATCAAACAGAGAATAAACGAACTGGAATAAAGTTTACTCTTCACCAGCGGAGTTTAATTGGCGAAAAAAATCATAAACAGCGCGTGCCACATCTCGATGAAGCCCCGGCACCTTTTCCAGCTCTTCAAGTTTAGCTGTTTGTATATTTTTAATGCTTCCAAAATGAGTCAAAAGACGCTTTTGCCTTGTGGGGCCTACACCTGGTATTCGTGCCAATATGGATTGAAGTGTTGATTTTTTTCTGCTTTGGCGGTGCCTTGTAATTCCAAACCGATGAGCTTCATCACGAACCCGCATTAATAGGTGTAAAATTTTTGATGAAGCTTCAAGGACAATGGCATTTTTTCGGCCAGGGAAAAAGAATCTCTCTGGAGAATATTTCTTTCCACTTCGCGTTTTCAGTTCTTTCTCTTTAGCAATAGACATGACATCGATTCCCTCTATATTCAAATCTTTCAAAACGTCGACCAGTTGAGATAACTGACCTTTACCTCCATCCACTAAAACCAAGTCGGGCTTCTCTTCGCCGTTTTTAATTTTAGTAAAACGCCTTTCAAACATTTCACGAAGCATGCCAAAATCATTTGACCCTTTAATATTTCTAATATTGTAGGCTCGGTACTGCCTTGGATCGGACTCCCCATCAATAAAAACGACCATCGATCCTATAGGCGACGCACCATGAAAACTTGAAATATCATAACCTTCAATACGTTTTGGAAAGCGATTGAGCTTAAACTCTTTTTGAAGCGCAGTTAGTAGCTGATGATTGAGTGCACTTTTCCGTTTTCGTTCGTGAAAGGCTGTTTGGGCGTTACGATTTGCAAGTTGTAATAATCGATGAGGCAATCCCCGTTTTGGGAATAAGCAACGAATGGCACGACCATGCCGTTCGGACAATAATGCTTCGAAAGCTTCTGAATCTGAAACTTCGTGACCGAAAATCAGTTGCCTTGGTGGCTCAAGTAAACCCCGCTCAGACAGGTAGTATGATTGCAAAAGTGCGCGTATCATTTCTGCCGATGCCTCTACGGGTTCCTCTAAAAAGTGTTCACGCGTTCCTGTAAGTCTACCGCCTCTCACGACAATCACTTTGATAAGTGTTGCTGATTCATCCCCAAATATACCAAAGATATCAGCATCTCGATCATCTGAACGAGACTGTGGGCAGAGTTCTAGCTTGCAGGATTCGATAGATTGAAGGCGATCTCGAATGACTTTGGCATGTTCAAAATCTAGGTTCCGAGATTTCTCGTGCATGTCTTGTTTAAGACGTTGAATCAAATCATCTTTTTTACCATTTAAAAATAAAACCGCATCTTGAACCTGACCTTTATAGACATCTTGATTAACGAGGTCCACACAGGGAGCCGAACAACGTCTAATTTGATACTGAAGGCAAGGACGTTTTCTTTGCTTAAAATAACTATCCGAACAATCTCGGACTTGAAATATTTTTTGAACCAATTTGAGTGTTCGCCTTGCATCCTGAGAGGAGGCATAAGGCCCAAAATACATACTTTTGTCGTTCACTATTTTGCGTGTTGCAAATAATCTTGGAAACTTGTGAGAAGTCGTGAGTTTTAAGCTGAGATAGGAGCGATCATCACGAAAGCTAATATTGTACTTCGGACGATGAGATTTGATTAAGCTGTTCTCAAGAATAAGTGCCTCTTTTTCTGTTTCAGTTAAGAGCCACTCAATATCCTCAATTTTTGGAACCAGAAGTGACACCGAAGGGCGTGTGTCGCGTTCGGGATGAACATAGGCCTTTAGCCTGTCTCTCAGACGTATTGCTTTACCGACGTATAGCACGTGCCCTTGATGATTTTTCATGAGATAAACACCCGTTGAATTGGGAGCTGGCTCGATGAGTGAGATGACGTGCGATTTCATCATTATTTTGCCACTCTACCTAAACCAGGGTAAAGATAAATTTACGTTGATGTTCAAAAAATTTATCTTTGAGGAGGAGTCATGCATTCATTAGATCACGCCATCAGTAGTTACGACCTTTTGTCACATGCGTTTTATCAACGCTGGATGCAGGGCACTCTAAAAATTGAAGAACTAAAGCGCTATACTCAAAAC
>JAGRAY010000203.1 GCA_020434375.1 Bdellovibrionales bacterium
TGACGTGGCTTTTTTTAATTTTTTGGTGTTGGAGTTTGTAAGTTGTGGAGTTTCCCTGAAGACCGTTTACCACTTGGGCTAAATTAATATTGATGGTTTTTTGTAAGACTTTAACGGTAGTTATGGTGGCGATTCCTACTAACGCGACCAAGATGAGATATTCGATGAGGCTTTGCCCATTGTTGTTTTTCAATTTCTCTTTTAATACTGCTGACGAGCCTAATTGCATCTGACGCCTCCAGAATGTTTATTGAGACTGCTGCTGAAGTTGTTAGGGCAACAGCTCTTTTCTAAAGGTCTTTGCAAGTTTTGGGGCGACAACGTGCTCGTTATCTGTGGATCATGAAAAGATTTGCTCCGAAATTCGAAACAAATAACGGAAGGCAAAAATAAGTAAATCTAAGAGATCACTTTTTTGCTTTACGGCTACCTTTGGATTTACCAATTTTCCGTTTTTGGCAGTGGTATTCAATGATTTCGCTGGCTTCTCTTTGTAAATCATGCTCGTAGATAAACTTATAGAATGCTGATATCTCTGGACTTTTTCTGAATTTTTTGACAGATGTAGGGATACTATCAGAGGCACTAAAACTGATGTCACCATCTTGGGTAATTTTAACTTTTCCGGCCATATTGTTCTCCTGTAACAATAGATGTAAGTTATTCTGTTCTTTCCGTCAACTCTCTTGATCTAATCCTTGGAAAATTCAAAAACCTCGTATTATTATCAGTTTGCAACGAAAGAGGAGCGTCCATGAAGTTAGATGGAAGGTTAGTCGCCGCAAGTTATCGCAATGAATTGAAATCTGAAATTGAAAATATTCAAAATACAAAGGGGATTCAGCCTTGTTTGGCGGTGATCCTAGTGGGGGATGATCCAGCTAGCCAAGTTTATGTGGGTGGTAAAATTAAAGCCTGTCAAGAAGTGGGCATCTTGTCGATGGAATTTAGATTTCCAGTGGGTGTCGAGAAAGAGAAACTGCAGAAAAAAATCACGGAGTTAAATGAAGATCCTAATGTTCACGGTATTTTGGTTCAACTGCCCTTACCTCATCATCTTGATGAGAGTGAGGTGATCTCGTGGATTTCTCCCAAAAAAGACGTGGACGGTTTAACAAGTGAAAATATGGGGTTGTTTTGGCGTGGGCAACCAAGAGTTGTGGCTTGTACTCCTCTTGGTGTTATGAAGATATTGGAGTACTACGATCTCAATGTTTCAGGCATGAAGGCTGTGGTTGTTGGACGAAGCAATATCGTCGGAAAGCCTATGGCGCTGTTGTTGCAAAATGCTGGAGCAACGGTGAGTGTATGTCATTCAAAGACTGAAGATTTAAAGTTTTATACTCAAAATGCAGATATTGTGGTTGCTGCTTTAGGTAGGCCTCAATTTTTAAAGAAAGAACATTTTAACAAGAATGCACTTGTTGTGGATGTGGGAATGCACCGGGTAATTAGTACCGGAAAACTATGTGGCGATGTGGATCCGGAAGGGCTAGAGGGATGGATTAAGGCGATTACTCCAGTCCCTGGAGGAGTTGGTCCAATGACGATCACAATGCTTTTACACAATACCTTAAGGTTGGCCACACTTTTTTGATCGAGGGTTATAAAGCCACTCACAAGGGATTTCTGCTTTTGGGTTTTCGATAGACAAACCATATTTTTCAATGTCTGCACCAATGAAGTAGTAGGCTAGAAAACGTTTAGCATAATCGCTGCCAGGGACTTTTCTTTTGATTAATTGGTGAAGACCAAAATTTAGGTCGTGAGCGATTTCAATAGAGAGCCATCGGTCAACACTTCCAGGACCTCTGTTGTAGGCAAGAATGGCAAGAGCTGGATCATCTTTAAAACTTTTAAACAAGATATTAAAGTAATTTAGTGCTGCCTTTGTTGCCGGAATTAAATATTGTCGATCATCATTTTCGTTAATCTTATAACAATGTGAAGGGTTTGAAGAACTACACTGGGGGATTTTTGATGAGCATTTTGAAGGAGTTTGGCCATTAATATCGTCTGCTGTTTTCTTATATTTGATTTTTTGTACACGATCCTCAGATAAAATATACTTTCCGGTGCTATAGGTGATTTGCCATGGACCCACCTCACAGCTTCCACCAATCCTGCTTTTTTCATACTCATGAGCCTTCGCCGAAAACATAGAGGATTCACTGAGAAGAATATAAAGAAGGGTACAGGGTAATTCAGACTGTTCGCAGAGTCTTTGTAGACGAGGTAGGGGTGATTGTATGTTTATAAAAAAGTTTTGAATTCCTTGTTGTCGTTGTTTCAATTGTTGTTGAATAGCTTGTTGTACCCACGTGGAGTTTCGGTATTTTTCAAAGCCTTTTGTGATTTCCATGACTCTAGGATTCTTAATATTTACAGGAATAAAATATTGAGCGAGCTTGGTTTCTACTAGATTAACGGGTTGTAGGTCTACATCATTAGATTCATTTACAGCCCATGGGGAGCGACTGATTTCTAAATAAACACGACGACGACTGTTTGTCGTTTGTTTTAATTGCAGCAGAGTTTTTAGGCTTAAGAGTTTTGAATCAGTAGGGGATCTAACATGGTAATTTGAAACAACAAGAGTCTTTATATGTTCCTCTTGTTGAGGGCAGTTTGAGTAGACTTGTATAGGCTCGATGAGGGTTTCTGAGTTTTCGAAGTTGAGGCAAAATCGATCTGATTCTAAGTTCATCGATATGTATGTTTTTGATAGTCCTCCTACCACTTGAAACTCTTGACCTAAAAAGGGCTTGGCCTGAGTGAGCGTTTTTGCCAATCTAAAAAAATTTGTGTC
>JAGRAY010000204.1 GCA_020434375.1 Bdellovibrionales bacterium
ACCTTCTTTGCTAAATCTAAGATCCTCACCGTGCACGGCTCCACTTTGGAGCAAATAAATTCTGAGTGTGTCGGCACCAAATTCATCGAGCACTTCTCTTGGTTCCGGATAGTTTTTATGGCGCTTGGACATCTTGCGACCATCTTCAGCGAGCACGATGCCATTGACGACCACATTTTTAAAAGGTGCTCCCTTACCCAAAGCTGTAGAAATAACAAGCAGCGTATAAAACCAACCTCTTGTTTGATCCAAACCTTCAGCGATAAAATCGGCTGGAAATATCTTTAAAAACGCTTCATCGTTGATCGAGAATGGATAGTGCTGTTGTGCATACGGCATAGATCCAGATTCGAACCAACAATCCAAAACATGTGGAACTCTTTTTAGTGTCTTTCCCGTTTTAGGAGATACGATTGTTAGAGGGTCAAGATATTGTTTGTGTAAATCTTCAATTTTTTTCCCGGTCAGCTTTTCTAACTCTTCTATGCTTCCAACGCACAGAGATTCGCCACTTTCTTCATCTCTCCAAATAGGTATCGGGTTTCCCCAAAATCGATTGCGAGAAATAGCCCAATCTCTCGCGCCTTCAAGCCATTTCCCAAATCTTCCATCTTTGAGATGCCGTGGAACCCAGTTAATTGTCTGGTTATTTTGAATAAGCTTTTCCTTGATCTTGGAGACATCGACAAACCATGTAGAGATAGCACGATAAATAAGCGGGGTATCCGATCGATAACAAAAAGGATAACTGTGTTGAAGTGTTTCGTGGCGAAACAAAAGACCCTTGGATTTTAAATATGCGATAATCTCTTTATCTGCATCTTTAAAATAATATCCCAATGCAATGGCAGCATCGCCTGTAAAATGACCTTGTTCATCAAGATGATCTAAAGGTGGCAACTCATGTTCTTTACCTATGCGATAATCATCTTCACCAAATGCAGGAGCCAAATGAACAAGTCCAGTTCCAGCATCGTCTGTTACATAATCTGCTAAAAACACTTGATGGACGTTTTTAGGTAATTGCCCTAAAAAAGCAGGAATAAGTTGCTCATAGTGAAGGCCCTGAAGCAGTCGCCCTTCATAACGCTTAAGAATTTTGTGGCCATCGCTTTTCTCTAAATTCTTAAATATTTTACCTGCAAGTTTTTCTTCCAGGATAAAAATATCTCCAGTTTCTTTAGCTCTGATTTCAAGGTAGGTAAACTTCGGGTTGGCTGCAATACCCAGGTTTGCAGGCAGTGTCCAAGGCGTTGTTGTCCACACAAGCAAAAAAGTATTGTCTCGATTTTTTACTTTAAACTTAATATAAATCGATGGATCTTGAATATTTTGATAGTTGAGGTTAGCTTCAAAATTTGAAAGCGGAGAGGCCACGGGAGTTGAATATGGAAGAACTTTTTTGTCTTCATAGATCAGGCCTTTGTCCCAAAGTGACTTAAAGATAAACCAAACAGATTCCATAAAAGCTGGGTCCATGGTTTTATAATCATGATCAAAATCAATCCATCGTCCCATACGTTCAACGGTATCTCGCCATTCATTTGCATAACGCAGGACAATTCCTCGACATGCATCATTGAAACGACCCACACCATAGTTCAAAATATCCTGCCGGCCCTTCAGATTAAGTTCTTTTTCGATTTCAAATTCGACTGGAAGACCGTGACAATCCCAACCAAACCGCCGTGAAACTTGTTTGCCACGCATGGTCCAAAAACGAGGAATAACATCTTTAATCGTTCCAGCCAGGAGATGTCCATGATGAGGAAGACCTGTCGCAAAAGGGGGTCCATCATAAAAAGACCATTGATCGTTCGCACTTTTTTCACTCACGCTTCGTTCAAAAATACGATCTATCTTCCAAACTTTTAAAACTTCTTCTTCCATTTTTGGAAAATCAATTTGTTTTAAAGGCTTCTGAAATTTCATGGTCCCGCACTATAGGGCATCCCACTATTTTGGCAAGTCCTTCGCTGTTGATAGATCTGGCTCGGTAACTTGAATTACTCGGCAGCTAGTGAAAAATTTTTAAGAAATGATTTGACCATGGGTTTAAGGAAAATATTACCACGAAGACCATGATACAAAACCGTACGTAATGCAGCATACTTGAGATTGTACTGAATGTTCGTGGGAGAAGAAAACACCTGAGCCAGGGTCAACCCAAATCCACTTGATTCGACAGCATGCCACCAAAATACAGGGATATATATGGAGTCTCCTGGGTTCAAAACGGCACGAATTGGAATAACATCTTTGAATTCTCGATCCGACTGCGGCAAAACCCAAGCAGGCATCGATCTAGTGAGTTTCCACATCTTCTTAAACACCTTTGAGTCCGTGGGAAGTAAAAGAAACTCCTTTTCACCAATGCACTGCGTTGTTATTGTTTCGTCTTGATGGTGAAAGTGCCAGTCCGTATAAGAATTATTATATAAAAAACACCTTGAAAAATAATATCCTTTTTTTTGAGTTGAAACTTCAGGAACAAGTTGGTTAGTCCCAATTAGACTTTCTAATTCTTTGGGTATTTTAACGCTATATGCGGTTAATCTCGGCAACTGTTCAAGAAAATGAAAAAAATCGCTGGCTTTGAGACGCAGCCCCTCTTTGCAAGCAAAGAGCCGGTATTCTCCTGGCCAACGCCCAAGATATTCACCAAATGGTTCTTTCAACAAAAACCCTCGATCGATGATATTCTCACATTGCATTAGGCGTGAAGCAATTTCACCTTTACTCATTTCACATATCGGCCATCTTGATCCAAGATTTCGAATAACCACTGGCCTATTTTTCAATACGT
>JAGRAY010000205.1 GCA_020434375.1 Bdellovibrionales bacterium
AAAATGATGATCAAGTGTTCTTTTTGCCTTGGAGTTTTCAGCAGCCTTCAAGTTATCAATGGTTTGGCAAACAGCCAAAAATTCCTGATCGATTAAAACAAAACGTCCTTTTTGGCGATCCGAAAGGATTTCATATTCGTGTTGATGGGCGTAGTGCGGGGTTGAAGCTTAATGATAATAATCAACGAATATTTGAAGCACCATGGCGAGCTCGGATTGTTGCTGATTTTACTTATATTTTTGCTATACCACTTGCAGCTATTAATAAAGAAACACATATTGATTTAAGTGTCGGCACAAAAGATCCTCAGTATGCCAATACAGAAACAGGTCAGGGGGTTCCCAGCTTTGCATCCTATTTTTTTAGAGCTAAAGTATTCCCAAAAAACCAAAGATATGCACCTAATTTTATTTATCGGAACACTTCAGGAGGCACAGAGCGAAATACTCATGAAGAATTAAATGGAAATCCACGTCAAGAATGGATGGTGGTTGTTCCCTTGCTGTTTGTGGGTACTGATTTAATGTCTGAACAAGACTATGCTTTTACGTTTAGCAATTTGGTCAATGCGCACCTTATGACCTGCGTCATGTTTGGAAAAGCAAAAGAGGAAGGCGATATTCTCAGTATGGTTTTTGAAAATATGCCAGGCGTTTTCAAGCAATCTCTTGGCTCTGAGGGTGTGGGTTGGGGAGTTACAGGTGAAGTTGAGATTAGTACTTCAAGAGACAATATGATTTCTCAGTATAATTTTGGAGGATATCTTGGTGGTCTTTATTCCACGGCTTCGGGTGAACAAACCACGCCAAATGCTTTAGTTCATGGTTATCCGTACCCGCTGGGTCGAAATGTTTTTGGTGGTGTTTACATAAATGCACAATTGAAAAACGGCCTTCGTTTTGGGTTATCTTACAGTGAAGTTCAAGGTAAATTTCCAGGACAAACCAATAAAGTGTCGAATTCGGATCACCTTCACCCATTTTCAGGTGCGCCCAGTGACCACGGAGTTATCGTTATTAGAGTGGGCTTGGATTTAAATCGAAATTAGATTTTAAACTTGGATAAGAAAACTTGGAATTCATTGAGAACAATAAGCATCGTATGAAATATTTGTTTGTTGAATGTCATTTGTAGCCTATGATTATTTTCTTAAAAGCACTCACAAATACGAACAAATCAAATAAGATGATAGGGATAAAATATGACAACGCGTTCTGACTCTAAGTCAAAATATAGAGGTCCTTCATACCATAATCGCACCTATCTCGATAGTGACGAGGGGCGTCCTATTCGTATATTGTCAGAGTACCTTGAGCCTTTGTACCGTCTTAAAAACTCGGGAGTACATGATACCGTTGTGTTTTTTGGGTCAGCTCGTATGAAAGAAGACGGTTCTTTGGGGCAGTACTACGCCCAAGCACAAACGTTGGCTTTCGAGCTAACCAAATGGGCGCTCAAAGAGTATGGCCATAAACGATTTGTCATTTGTTCTGGCGGTGGAGGCGGCATCATGGAAGCAGCTAATAAAGGAGCCAAAGAAGCAGGTGGGCAAACCATTGGATTGAATATCGGTCTTCCTCATGAACAAAGGCCTAATCCTTATATCACTCCCGAACTTTTATTTGAGTTTCATTATTTTTTTATGAGAAAGTTTTGGTTTTCACACTTGGCCAAGGCATTGGTCGTATTTCCAGGAGGTTTTGGAACCATAGACGAAATGATGGAAATGTTAACCCTTTCTCAAACAGGTAAGATCGACCGTAAACCTTGCATTCTTTTATTTGGAGCTAAATATTGGAAAGAAGTCATTCACTTCGATGTTCTTGTCAAACATAAAATGATTGCATCTGACGACTTAAAATTATTTCACTATGTTGACGATGTACCTTCTGCGCTCCGTATATTAAAAACAAATCTTCCGAAAGAAATAGACCGAAATGATCCCGCAATTGCAAAATCGAAAACCTCGACTTAATCAAGAGTGACCTTGCGGTCTAGAAAATGCAAAAACGTAGGCAGGAAAATGAGCGTTGAAATTAAACAGGTGACAACACCATAAACCGCAATGATACCCATTGAAAATAGTCCTTTATGGGCGCATGCGAGTAATCCTATAAAAGCCGATGCATTGGTTAAAGAGGCTAAAAGTGCAGCTTTTCCACTGGTTTGCAAAACTAATCGGAGAGAGCCTGGCCCGTATTCGCGATATCGATGAAAAATATGAATCGCATTGTCTATGCTCATGCCAAGCACCGTAGGAATGATGACAATATTATAGAACGTCAATGGTGTGTTGGTGAGCCACATGATGCCAAACATCCATAAGAGTCCCATCGTGATCGACATCATGACAATGCAGGTGTGTCTAAAATTTCGAAGATCCAATAAAACAAAAAATGCGATCAAACAAATTGAAATAGCAAATACTCTAGGTGCACTATGAAGCATTGCTTTTAAAACCTTTCCATAAATAATTGCATCGCTCGAAGGGAAAAATAATCCCAAGGGTGTTTGAATTTTTGATACGTCGTCAACAAAGGCAATGGCATTTTTTCCATCATCTAATTCAAGTTGAGGTAGAGCATTGATGTAAAGTAGTTCTCCGTCAGTTTTTGGTTTTCCCTTAAAAAGGTATTTCAGATCATCAGGAATATTTTGCTCTGAAATTTTGTGGGTTTGATTCAAGGCGCGCTTGAAGCGCTCAACACTGTTTTTATCGGAGCCTTTTATAAACCGAATAGTTTTGTCTTCCATGAGCCGTTTAATATCTTCAATGACAGAAAGTTTTCTGTCTTGATT
>JAGRAY010000206.1 GCA_020434375.1 Bdellovibrionales bacterium
GCCACATAAAAAAAATCCAATCAGTTCTGAGAATATAACAGGAGCTTCTCGTTTGTTGAGATCTTATGCTCAAGCGGCCATGGAGGATATTGCTCTATGGCATGAGAGAGATATTAGTCACTCCTCAGTAGAAAGAGTTATATTTCCGGATGCCTTTATACTCTGTGATTACATTGTTCATCGTATGAGCGGAGTGATTGATAATCTGGTCGTTGATAAGCAAAGAATGTTGGAGGTCATGAATATTTCGAAAGGACAATTATTTTCTTCTCATGTTCTACTGGCGTTAGTTCAAAAAGGCCTGTCGAGAGAAGACGCCTATAAAATGGTTCAAAGAGTCAGTCATAGTTTAAATAAAGGAGAATCTCTTCAAGAAAAATTGATGGGTGATAAAGAAATTTCGAAATATTTGACAGCAAAAGAGTTGAGTAAAATTTTTTCCGGCGAAAAGCATAAAAAATCAATTTTGAAACTTATAGAAAGAGTTATTTAAATGAAATATGTTCAAGGACCTCTCGTCTACGAAGGCAAAGCAAAAAAGATATATTCGGTCGAAGGAAGTGACGAATTAGTCTGGATTTATTTTAAAGATGACCTTACTGCCTTTAATGCCGCAAAAAAAGGCTTGATGGAGAATAAGGGGGTTATTAATAAGAGTATTAGTGATTGCATCTTTAAATATTTGGAAAGAAATGGTGTAAAAACTCATTTGGTTGAAGATATAGATTCCAGAAACCAGGTGGTTCGAAAACTTAAGATTGTTCCCTTGGAAGTTGTTGTGCGTAACACCTTAGCCGGATCTACGGCTAAGAAATTTTCATTGCCAGAGGGGACCCCTTTAAGGGAGCCACTTTTAGAATTTTTTTATAAGAACGATGAACTCAATGATCCATTTATAAACGACGAACAGGCTATGATGATTGAAGCCGTAAATTCTTTAGAGCAAATCATACAGATCAAGTCATTAGCTAGACGGATAAACTTTTTGCTGACCCAGTTTTTTGATGCCGTAGACATCAAGTTGGTAGATTTTAAAATTGAATTTGGTGTGACTTCAGAAGGAGAGATTTTTTTGGGAGACGAAATTACTCCAGACAGTTGTCGGCTTTGGGATAAGCATAGTCAAGAAAAGATGGATAAAGATCGGTTTAGAAGAGATCTTGGTCGATTGGATGAAATGTATTTAGAGGTTTTAAATCGTATACAAAAAAAATGGGGAACAAAATGAAAATAGCAGTGAAAGTGTTGCCGAGAGAAGAAGTCTTAGACTCTCAAGGACGTGCTGTAGAAAAGACTTTAGAGCATAACAATATGGCCGTAGATCATTGTCGGATTGGCAAATATATTGTTTTAGATTTTTCAGAAGACGATGTTACAAAGGCGAAAGAAAAGGCTACGGAAATTGCAAATTCCTTATTACATAACCCTCTTATTGAACAATTTGAGTTGGAAGTGTTATGAGTTCTACAAAAAAAATTGGAATTGCTCGTTTTTTAGGAACCAACTGTGATCGAGACATTTGGCAAGCCGTTGAGATGGCGGGGTATTCTCCTGAATGGCTTTGGTATGATGACCATTTTGATGTTAAAGGCTACAGTGGATTTGTTATTCCTGGAGGATTTAGTTATGGAGATTATCTTCGATCGGGCGCTTTAGCTGCAAAATCTAAAGTTATGACAAGTTTGCGAGAGGCTCATGTAAAGGGCATGCCCATACTGGGAATCTGTAATGGATTCCAAATTTTATGCGAAGCTCAAATGTTGCCAGGAGCTCTCCTTAAAAATGAAAGTCTAAGGTTTATTGATCGTTGGGTGGGTTTAAAAGTAGAAAACCCCATATCTCATTTTGCAGGCGAAGCTGCTGAATGTATCCTGCCTATCGCTCATGGTGATGGACGATATTACGCCGATAAGGAAACCATTCAAAAAATGTGGGACACAGAACAAGTTTGGTTGACCTATCAAGATAATCCTAATGGATCTATTGATAGCATAGCTGGAGTAAAAGTTGGAAAGACGGCGGGGCTTATGCCTCACCCTGAACGAGCCGTGTTTGATTGGATGGGAAGTTCAGAAGGTTTAGAATACTTTTTAAATATAGGGTAAGTCATGAGTACGGATTTAGAAAAAAAATTATCTCATTATCGCATTTCTAAAAATGAATTTTCAAAGATAGTAGAAATTTTAGGAAGAGAGCCTGAGGGTGTGGAGGACTGGAAGGCGTTCGCGGACCGGATCAGTTTGGAGGCCAAGCGTTCTCGGATCAGCTACCGCGGTGCGGGGGAATCCAAGGACCTGGTGTGCATCGCGATGCTTGGGGATGACTCGCTGGCGGCTTCGGTTGGCAAGACGCTGGGCGAGGAGTTGGATTTGCCCTGGGAGGCGGTGCGTTTCCCCAACGCGGTCGAGATCCCCTCGGACATGGACGGGCCGACGCGGGCGATGCTGGCGCCGCTCATCGGGCTGATGCTGGGGGCGGCGATCAACCGGCCGACGTACGACTTCGCCAATCCGCGGAAGGCGCCGGACACGGCGGCGTCGCTGCGTCAGGCGGGGCTGGCTGCGGCGCTCGGGCTCATCATCTTCGGCGGGGGTGGGTGGGTGCTGGCCGATCAGCAGCTCAACTCGCTGCAGGGGAAGGTCACGCAGGTGCAGGCCGACCACAAGAAGTTTCAGAACCAGTACCTGCGCCAGCTCCGAGCCGAGGCGAGGATCAACCACATCGAGAAGCTGCGTGAGCCGGCGGTGGACTGGGTGGCG
>JAGRAY010000207.1 GCA_020434375.1 Bdellovibrionales bacterium
TTGATGTAAAGCAGATGCCCCCCATGCTCAGATCCGACACATCAAAATAAACGACATCCGAAGAATTTTGTTTTGTGATTTTAGCCTTAAGTTTAAATTGTTCTGAAATTAAAAATCTTGGATTCTTTCGACGTTCTCTCATAAGTTCACCACTATGGTTTTTGGAATACTGACAGTAAATTTAGTTCCTTTGCCCAAACTAGACTCTACATGTATGGATCCTTGATGTTTTTGTATAATACCATAAGTTACTGACAATCCTAAACCAGTTCCTTCACCGACGGCTTTAGTGGTAAAAAATGGATCAAAAATTTTTGCTTTGGTTTCTTCTGACATGCCCGATCCATTGTCTTGAAACTCAATCTCTAAATGAGAATCAGTCAATCGCGTTCGAATCCAAATTTTGCCTTTTCCTTTGATGGCGTGAATCGCATTCTGCAGTAAATTCATATACACCTGATTAAGTTGACTCGAAAAACAGCGAAATGGTTCTATGGCTCCATATTCTTTGATAATTTCTATACGATCTTTGTATTGATTTCTAAGAAGCATCAGGGTCGTGTCGATGTCCTGATGAATATCCGTTTCTTTGAGCTGCGCTTCATCTAGACGTGAGAAAGTTCGAAGACCCTGAATAACTTCTGTAGACCGCTCACTCCCTTTGCGAATACTACTGGATATACTCTTTAGGTCATCAATTTTATAATCAAGGTCATGAGTTTCCTTCAGTTTATTCCACCAATCGTTCGTAATGGGATAGTTTTCCGGTTTTGAGAGTGCCTGTATAACTGATTTGATATCTTCTACATATTCTTCTAAGACATCGACATTGCCAGAAATAAAATTAATTGGATTATTGAGCTCATGAGCGATGCCTGCAACCATTTGGCCTAACGATGACATTTTCTCAGAATGCACAAGGTGAGCTTCTGCTGTTTTTAAATCTTCGTTTGCTTTTTTGAGCTGAGAGGTCCTAGCGTCGACAAGCTTTTCAAGTTCTTCTTTGGCTCGTTTTTCCTTATCCAGCAATACCTTGTATTTGCTGTGAATTTTTGCCTCGTCTGAAACGTCTCTGTGAAGCTCAATAATGCCTTTTATTTCATCATTTTCTCCTTTAATTGGGAGCGCCGTAACAATTAAAGTTAACTCTTCACCTTGCTTGGAACGTCCTTTTACTTCATCAAAACGAACGGTATCTTTAACTTCTAAAACTTTTTTTAGGATACAATTTGTTTCGCAAATTTCCAGGTCAACAAAATCACGACACGAGCTCGTTTTGATTCGCCTCATGTCTTTAGAATCAATATTATGAAGTTTTACGAAAAATCGATTGTACTCTTCGATAGTTTGATCAGGTTTCATGGCAAAAGCTGCATCGGTAATGCCTTTAATTAAAGCAGAATGGATTCGACTCGATTCTGCTTTTGAGCTCATTTGCAATTCTGTTTAATCGCGTTAATAAGGTCGGCGTCTATAGAAGAATCCTTTTGAAACTGTAAAAACGAAAAATACTCATCTTCAATATCATTGAAAACATAATCATCTGCATCTGTAAGGCTTTGAAGAGATTTTTCAATAATATCTTCATGGTTCATTTGGCGAACATCATCATTAATTTCTAAAATGACCAGGGCATCTTTTTCGAGTTTCTCCGAATAAAAGGGCAAAAAAAACGAATAAACGAATCCGCCGGCACCAAAATTACTAATCATATTAAATTGTTCCACAATCGCAGGTGGGCACCTTGTAAACACAATTTGCGATGTTTTCTCGTTGAGTCTCTTTAAGTTATTAATCCACTGCCTTATGCCATAGGAATTAATACGCGTTATCTTTGAAAGATCGATAATCGCCGTGGATTCTCCATCGGTGTCTATCTGTTCCAGCTGACTATCCTCAGTAATCATACCGCTGAGAAAAATAAACAAATAATCACCGACCTTTGTCTTCGTAATTTCAAGTGCTTCTGACATTTATGACCTCACAAAAATATTAAACGATTTTGTTTTCTTTTTGGAATCTTTATAAAGCGGTCTGATATCAATGAGACCGATTGTTTCAGTTTGCTTTCCTTCTTCAATATTAATAACTAGCTGAGAAATTGACTGGAATATCATGTAAAATCCAACACCTGCGCCACCTTGTTTAGAATCAACTTGATAGTCATCTTGAAGAAAACATTTTCGTAAATAACTCACGACGGTTTGTGCTTTTAACGCTCCAAAATAGTCGGTGCAAACAATACCAAAGTATCGACCATCGCTTCCATATTCCAAAAATGCTTTTCCCTTATCAAGCTTGACAGGTTGCGTTCGCGGCAAATGTGCATACATTGGTTTTCCTGTCTTATCGACGGGAGCGTCATAAAGAGCATTCATGATCATTTCGTCGGCAACCACTTCTGCCAAGCGAACAAACCGTTCATCACATTGCAATGTTCGTACAAACTCCCCAACCTTTTGTACTTGTTGGTTTTTAGACGTCGAATCCACAATCGGCTCTTTAACAAACTCAACGCCCCAAGTCAGATATTTTTCCATGCCGAAGATATTCTGCCTTAAGATTTTCTCAACCGTAATAATCATTTCTTCTTCTAAAATCTGGTCATTACGTGCAATCAGATTTCGCAGCCGATCGTGTGAAAAGAGCTGAATCAGATGATTTTTGTCTTTTTTTTCTGATAATAGAACCGTAGGCGTGTGTTTTTGACCATCCAAAAGCTGTTGAATGGCAGAAGATGATTGAATGTCATT
>JAGRAY010000208.1 GCA_020434375.1 Bdellovibrionales bacterium
CAGCGAAGCTGCAAAAGTAAATACTCCGGACGTAAGCCCGGAGAAATTTATTGGTACTTAAAATACCCGCGAACTCAAATCTTTCAAATACTTAAACTTAGTAGCCTTTAAAAAACGTTACTAACGAGCAGTAATTAGATACTTCTGGTGCCGATGGCAAAGAAGAGTCACTATCTTGAAGTGTCTTGCCAGAATCGTTCCTTACCCACCAACCATTCACGGTTATTCTTTTTCCCAGCGCCCATGGCGCAACACGTTGAACAAAATGCATGCTTTTGTCACTTACTAAAAATAGATTTAACGTGTTGAAAGACGGAAACAGAAGTGACCCTGTCCCCATCCAGCACAAAGATCCACCCCAATGAGGTTTCCAGTCCTTCGTCAAATGCCAAATAAATGCAACTTGCCTTATATCCATATTATCTGCGTGGGGAGTCGAATGGTCTCCGGGCATATAGTAACTCGCGCTAAATTGTACTTGTCCCGTACAATCTCTTTCAGTCAAATTTGTAGCCCAGTCTTTACTAGCGGTACTGCCAAAAACACTTCCTGCAGTTAGCAATGCCGGAGGAAACGAATTAACTTCATATAAATTATGGTGTTGGTAAAAAAAATTTTTTTGAAAACCATCATGTATTTTCCATCGATCACAGTTTTCAAGATCTTCATAGACCTCATTAGCAAATTCAATATCAAGTGCATTTTTAATTGACACCAGTCTTCCAGTTTGGAGCGCTAATCTAATTTCTTGGACAGTCTTTGAATTTTGAAATATCTCCGGGTTGAGAAAGTTTTCGATAGAAAGCTGTTTTGAATCGATAATAGGCATCTCCTTATTTCCGACCTTAGGTGAAATAGACATTTTGGCCGATTCGGATGAAATCAACGAGGTTCTCCAGTAACATCTCATTGACGGATCAAACACTGTTTTCACAAGAGTCAGAGCAAGGTTTCCTAGGCATTGGGTAGAACCACTAAATTCAGGCAGCCTAAATATCTTTTTTACATAGCTCCATTCATTTTCATCAAAATGCTTCTCCGTATCGTTCAAAAGCAATAGGTCGATCCAGTTCACATCATTTTTTGAAAATACCAACGAGCTTATGCGAAAATGGTTTCCAAATGATAAAACTGGCAAAAATGGTATAGCTCGCTTTACGAAGCTATGAGCTATTAGCTGCACCATAAATAGGGATACATTCTCAAAGACGCCTACAACAATGTTATGGCTTTGTTGATCGGTTTTACCGCAAAGATTACTAGACCAAAGAAATTCAAATGTTTCATCAGATGAATTAGCACTAAAAATCAAATGCTGTCTTCTTAGTCTTTCTAGCTCTACAATTTCATGCTGCAGTTCGGTATTTAGTTCAGTTGCTAGAATACGATTGCCCACCGATATATGGTGCAATTGCAGTTCGTGAGCAAGGTTCTCAAGGACGGTTTTGGAGCCAACAACGGAGATTTTTTGGCTCTCGATCTTCGGGGTCTTTGCATCTTTTGGATTTTTTTGACTTTGATTTGCCTCTGGTCGAATCTTTTTCAAGATACCTAGTGATACAAATGTTTGTAGTAGCGATGTAGTTGTCTCTTTATCAAATTCATCTTTTAGTTCTTCAACTATATCCGTCATAATACTAGATTTGTGCACTGCTTCTAGTAATACCTTGCACTGACTCGCCCTCATTTTTTTGATGACTTTGAAGCTATTTCCCATAAAAAACACAATTTTGTCGTTAAACGACATGACTTCTAGATTGGATGAAATATAAAATTGGTCTGTTGTCATATCTAAAGAAAGTAGAGAGTAAAAATTGTAGCAAATAGTACACTTTTATTCTAGGCCTCATTTAAAATTGATCGTGTTGTCTCTTAAAGGCTGGAAGCCAGTTCGTTAGATAGAAGAAGAGTGTGATCTCCTATTGTGAGGTGAAAAGATCCATGCTAGAATTTTTCTAAGTGAACCTCATTTATTACGCGTTTTGTGTCGAAACCAAACCTCGAAGCGCAGATATCGTTGACCGCTTCGGATTTCAAATCGATAAAATTGTGTCTAGTATTGAGAGCCTTAGACGTCACAATTCCACAATACCAGTGTATGTTTTCCACTACGGTCAACTCACCGAAATGGACGAAAAACGTTTAAAATCGCTCAGTATATCTTTGAAACCCATGGAAAGTCACTACGAATGGTTCAGTAGAAATGTTCCTGTCGGTGGTCATGCTCTAGCGGACTGTCCAAGCCTAACACGTTGGATAGCTTTGGATTCGTTAAAAGATATTGATGCCAATCAAGTCTTGTATATCGATACCGACACGATGTTTTTCGACGATCCAGAGTTGATTTTTCGAGAATACATTGAGTGCGATTTCTATGCCCGCGAAGAACCCAAATCACAAAAGAGTACTCTTGAATATGAACCTAGTTACTTGAACGAAAACTTACTGACTCAAACAGCCAAATCTCAAGGAGGAGAACAAATTGAGCCCTTTAATAACGGTGTCATTTTAATGAATCATCGTCTACATCAAAAAATTTTTAGTGTTCGCCCTCAAATATGGTCAAATATTTTGAGTGCCACTCTTTGGAAGCATCAAAACAACAACGATGATCCACAACTTTCTGAAAATGAAAGACAATTTATTCAGCAATT
>JAGRAY010000209.1 GCA_020434375.1 Bdellovibrionales bacterium
GAAGATAAGAAAAGACATGAAGAGATTCAGACGAAGAATCAATTGGACTCTTTGGTCTACAATACTGAAAAAACAATCAATGAAAATAAAGATAAAGTTGATGCAGAACAGATTAAACCACTAGAGGGTGCTCTTGCTTCTGCCAAGAAAGCTTTGGAGTCTGGTGAGCTTGAGTCTATGAAAAAAGAACTCGAGAATCTAAACCAGGTATCACATAAGTTGGCGGAACTAATGTATAAAGCTTCGGCATCCAGTGCACAGGGATCTGAAACTCAAGCTGGTGAGCAATCAGCCGGCAATGGTGGAGGAACCCAGCCGAATGCAAAACCTGATGATGTGATTGACGCTGAATTTAAAGACGTCAATTAGTTTAGTTAACACCAGTTCAGATTCTTACTAGAATCCTTTTGCTATACGAAAGGGTGAGCGCGTACCGATGAAAGTAACTGAAATTAGGTACGCTTCTTTGGAACCAGGCCTGAAATTATTGCGGTAAGTTGAGCCGTTTTTAAGCAATCGTTGGGTTATTTTCACTTCTACATCGCACGAGATCTTTTTACGTTGGCATATGATTCGCATTGCCTATGTCTGATGTTTCAAATAGTTCTAAAACTCGTTGGTATAGCAATAGCTTGTATGCTTTTAATAAACTGCCGAGAAGATAAAATTGCCCGTCATGCACTCATTCAAGATCTGCCAGTGGGATACGAAGAAGAAAATGTGAACCCTCAGTCTATATTGGGCACTTCAATTGAGAAATCGAGTTTGGAAGTTAGCTATAATGCCCAATACGATGCTGAACCATCAGTTTCTGACGATCAAGAGACCATGCCTAAAGACCACGTTCGGGCGATTGACCAAGATGTGGAGCTTCGTCTATGGAACTTTCAGCCCAGAACATTCGTTCATTTTGGAAATGAAGAGTCTGGACAAAGCAATTAGCTAATGAGCGACCCAAAGCAGTGCTTTAATATGTTCAATTAACGAACGACAAGAATGAGCATTGAGAGCACTAATTCCGATAGCCTCATACCTGTTTAATAGAGTTTGAAGTTCGATTGCGTCAATACGATCGATTTTGTTAAACACTCGTATTTTTTTAATATTTGAGAATTCTAGTTCATCCAAAATGTGATCAACTGCTTTTATATGTTCTGGAAAGTGGGTGTGTGAACTATCGATAAGGTGAAGCAGAAGATGTGCCTCTCCGATCTCTTCTAAAGTGGCTTTAAAGGTACTCAAAAGATCTTTTGGCAAATCTCGAATAAAACCCACCGTATCCGTGAGAATGATTTCTTTTTCCTCGGGAAACCTGAGGCGTTTGGAAAACGGATCCAAAGTTGCGAAAGGCTTGTTCTCGGTGTAGGCGTTGGATTGAGTGAGTGTGTTTAAAAGTGTTGTTTTTCCAGCGTTAGTATATCCAATAATTGAAACAACAGGAACAGCTGATCGTTGTCTTAGGTGTCTCCTAAGAGCTCGTTGTGTTGAGAGATGAGCTAAATCCACTTCGAGTCGTCTAATTTTTTCACGTGCACGTCGTCTGTGGATTTCAAGTTTAGTTTCACCTGGGCCTTGTCCACCAATACCTCCTACTAAACGCGACAAATCTTTTTCTCGTTCTCTTAAACGAGGCAGCATATATCTAAGCTTGGCAAGTTCAACTTGAAGTTTGCCATCATGACTTTTTGCCCTTTTTGAAAATAATTCCAGAATAAGTTGGGTTCGGTCCATAATCGTTGCATCAGTTAGTTCCGAAATATGTCGAAGTTGGTTAGGCGTAAGGTCTTTAAAAAACAATAGGTGGGTTATCTGTTTTGATGCTGCATTATCTATAATGCGATCTAGTTTTCCTTTGCCAAGGCTATATTTTGGATCGAATTGACTTCGATTTTGGTAAACGGTTTGAACGACTTCGATATCTAAACTATGAGCCAGTTCTTTCATTTCATTAATATCTTCATCAAAAATTTTTGTACGTGACGTTTGAACAACCACCAAGATGGCTTGACTATGTTTAGATACTTGAATGAAAGATTGAGACTTATATTTTTGGTCCAGATGTTCAAATAATTCGGGTAGGTTTATGGTTAATTGATCTGAACGAATCAAGTCAGAAACAAAAATGTTGTTGGTGGGGCCCAAATTTGGATGGCTGAAACACATGGTTGTAGGATCGCCGCTCTCACTAACGCGAATGATAGCACAAAGGTCAAGATTTCGGTGTTGAATCAGTGTTGCGATTGTAGAGTCGATCTTTGGTAGAGAAAAAGACGTTTGAATAAAACGAAGACCCTTAAGAGACATGGGGATCATCTGATTGAGTGGAATCGTCGTATGACGATGATCACCTACTACCGTAGCAACCAAGTTTCCTTTTCGATTGATGAGAACGCCTACCGACCGATCGAGATCTATAGAAACTTTACATATTTGCTTTAGTGTTTGCCAAGCAATAAGTTCATGAGAAGAGTCTCGTCTTTTTGATATCTTATTTAAAGCCTTGACCTGACTAGGTTTCAGACCTTTAGTTAAGCCTATTACTGGCATGAGTTAATTTCCGTTTTCGAAAGTCGTCTCATTTGGCCAGGTTGAAGCTCATCCAATGAGATAGAGCCAATGTGGGTTCGTATAAGTTTTAAGACT
>JAGRAY010000020.1 GCA_020434375.1 Bdellovibrionales bacterium
AGTTGCCTACTGGCTCCGTCGCTACGCTCCAAGTCGCCATACGGCAATCTTCCAAAATTTAAGCAGTATCAACTAAAGCATAAAATACTATACATCGAACCCTGTACAACAGCCCCTCCCCCGGAGCGGCTTCGCCTTGGGTAGGTTGAGGTCCTAGGGGTGAAATCGTGGGCTTAGATATCTATATCGATATACGAAACTTCAACACTGCCATCGGTATAGGCTGTGTACTCGATGTGATCGTCTCCTTTAGGGTCCTTGCCTTTTGGAGCGTGTGAAGCGCCAAGGGCCGACTCTATGCCGAAATCTTCTTGATCATCGCGGTCGGTTCTAAAGACATACTCTTTGCAGCGATTTTCATCTTGGCATCTATCATTTTTAATCATTGCTGCAATCAATCGGTTCACTGCTTCGACTCTTGGGTGATTATGTTTATGGCCTGCAGAAATTAATGTGTACTGTGGATTCGCCAACTCTAGAAATGCTTTAGACGATGCATCGTCACTTCCGTGATGCGCCAATTGAAGACCACTTAGATTTTTTATGAGACTGGAATATTTTTCAATCATGTATCGTTCACCTGCTATGGGTGGAGAATTGTCTGAGCTTCCCTCGTGTCGACCAACCGTGTCACCAGTAAACAGAAATTTGTTTCCAAGTGTTCCTCTATTATCTTCAACACCCACAAGAAGAGCAATTGAAGCGCCATTGAGTGATTCCGATTGCGCTAAGTTTTCATCTTCATAGGGAGGTTCTGAAAAACCTGCTACCATTTTAATGGAAATATTGTTTCCATAGGTTTTCTCTAGCACACCGTCAGCTCCACAAGAAAAATCCATGCCGTTTTCGTCAAAATGCCTTAAATTGAGGTCAATACATCCGGATTCAACAATCTCTCGACCAATAGCTTCATTGCCTTCTTCCCAGGTTTTTGTGGGTTTAAATACGTTCAGGTTTTGACGAAGCAATTCAAAATACTCTTCTTTGTCGATCATATTTTGCGCCAACTGTGTTTGGAGCATTTTTTTTATCTTATCGAATTCGTATTTCCCCTTGTGGTAGCCTGTTCTTAAAATAGCTTTGACCTCAAAATCTCTGAAAACATTTTTCTCTTGATCGATGTGATCTTGATCCGTGTGAGAGGCCACGGCAAGATCAATAGTACGTACTGTTTCGCCAAATTCATTTCTCTTGGGCTTGATCAATGCTTTCATGAACTTGAAATCTGCGTTTCGCGTACCAAAGTCGTACAAGATATAATAAGGACTTTGTGGATCAGTCGAATTAGGGATCTCGAGCACAGCGCTAAGCCCTGCACCAACGTCAATCATGGTAATCTTATAGGCAACGTCTTTTGCAAACCCAGAAGACACAAACACGCCAGCACATAGCAATAGACATTTCAGATTGTTTTTGATTTGTGACATATATTGTCATAAACATCTCTGACCCGTGGGTCAAGACGAAATACTTTTCAGCGCGCAATATTTGCGTACTTTACAGGAAACTAAAATTACGCCCTAATGGGTCTGGCGCGTTAACTTGTTAAATTAAGTATATTATTTTGATGTGATAACAGGCACGGTCCTTGCGTAGACTACTCACTATGAACGCTAAATGCCACGCCGCAATAATAACAGTAGCCTTGAGCCTCGGTTGCCAGACTTCCAATATAAGAAACAGCCAAGCCCATGGCGGCAATGGCATTGAAGGTGAACTTCCTCAAAATCTGGATCTTGGGACACCACGTGATTTCAAGATTGCTTTCATCGGAGATCAAGGTGTTCGCCAAGACTCCAAAGATGTTTTAGCCCTCATTAAATCAGAAGGAGCTAACGCAGTTCTTCACCAAGGTGACTTTGACTATAACGACAACGCCAACGATTGGATGAATCAGATTAATCAATATCTCGGCGATGCTACAACAATTCCTTACCTAGTATCCTCAGGTAATCATGACCAATCAGCTCTAAACAATTATCAAGCCAAGTACGTTGAACGCCTGAATCAATACAACGCCAGCAAACCAGATGAGCAAAAAGTCTACTGCACAGGAGAGGCTTTGGTTGATCAAAGCTGCATTTTTGGCGGTATCTATATGATATTTTCAGGAATCGGCTCTATTGGTGGAAGTAGTCAGAAACAAGAACATCTCGATTATTTGCGACAATCTCTTTCATCAACAGTAGCCCGAGATTCAGTATGGAAAATTTGTTCATGGCATAAAAATCAGCACCTCATGCAGGTAGGTGGAAAAAGTGATGAAACTGGTTGGGAGGTCTATGAAGCCTGCCGAGACGATGGAGCTATTATTGCCACTGGACACGAACACTCCTATAGCCGCACTCATCTTTTGAGCAACATGGAAAACCAAACAGTTGCTTCAACATCATCTGTTTTAGATATTTCATCTGGCAAAACGTTCGCATTTGTATCGGGACTCGGGGGTCAAGGTATTAGAGACCAGGAAGTTTTTACAACCGACCATTTTGCGTCGATCTACACTTCAAACCAAGGAGCTAAGTCTGGTGCATTGTTTTGCACTTTTAATGCCGATGGTATTCCCAATAAAGCGATCTGTAAGTTTATAAATATTGACCATGAAGTCATCGACGAATTCACCATTATTAGTAAAAATGGTGCTGGCCATTCCGTTACCAGGGCAAACGCGCTAGCAAAGCGCGTGGCATTAGGAACGAGGTCTCCATTTAGAAACCCACCCAACATCGAAGTGAAAACTAAACTCATTCCGTTTGAGCGCGTTGGTGAAACCACCGAAGGCGGAGATCACGACAACGAACGTCAGTAGAATATAGTAAATTAAATATAAGTTGAAATACCAAAGTAAATTTTGGAAGTTGTCTGCTGGCTCTGTCGCTACGCTTCAAGTCGCCATACGCCCATCTTCGTCGTTGCTCGTCGGTTCGCCATCCTCTCGTACTGGAAGTACGAGTTCTCGGCAGTCGATCTCGAGCTCATTGATTCGCTCTCGAGACTTTTTATTCTGCCTGCGATCAATGGTGGCTCATCTATAATCCATTTTCAGGAAACCGTCGACAGTCACGTGATGTTTGGGCACATCAACTTCACAAAAAAAAGCTTTCCACAACGCTCTTGCCTGTACTGACGCACCGGTTGACTTCCGGGCACACGTCACCGAATTAAGAAATTCGGTACATGTCCCCGCTTCCAACCGGTGTTGAGCTAAAACAACTGTTCTAGGCGCGATACGATGTTTTCAAATGCATAGGGCTTAAGATCAATGGTTCCTTCGCATTCAGAGGATTTCTTTCCCTTAAGATACTGAAATAAGTTCGTGCATATTTGTTCTGTCGTAAAATGTGTGCCAAGTCTATGACGATTGATGAACTCGCTTGCTTGACCGGCTTTAGAAATTAGAACAATTGGAATTTGTGCATAAAACGTTTCAAAAAATTTTGTTGAGAGATGATTCGAAAAACGATCGGGGTATATCATCAATACGGCATCGTAGTTTTCAAATTGATCGAAAAGTTCGTATGCCGAAATGGGCTTAAAATATCGCACATACCTATCGACGTTTTTATCTGTAAACATGTTTTTATATTGCTCGTCGCTTGAGTAGATATCTATGGTCAGGTCGCCTTCTGCCATAGCTAAAAGTTCTGCCAGATTCATGAACTGAATATCAAGGCCATCGTATAAAGTTCCATAAAAAATCCATCGACAACCTGAAGCACTTCGTCTTCTCGATTTAATTGGTATTTCTTCTGGGTCATAACCATGAGGCAAATGAAACATTTTATTTGAACAATTTGGATAGCGATTTTTGAGTTGGTCAATCATTGGTTCAACCGGCGCAATTATTTTATCTGCGCACCTAACAACATTTTCTTCAAGATTTGACTCATATCGTTTTCGTAATTCAGATAATTTCTCCATGCCGTAGGTATGGCTTGTGATCCATGGATCTCTAAAGTCTGCAATGAAACAAAAGTCGGTGTATTTCTTTTTTAGGTCAGCAATATAAGAAAGCAGACGAAATGGTGCTCCTGTGGCACAGATCACATCGACTTCATGTGATTCTAGTTTTGGGATCAACACTTTGTAGAGCGCTCGCCTCCAAAAGAGCGCCCGATCATAAATTGAACCATCCTTTAAAATAGAAAATATCGTTTCATAGGCGCGATATAGAATACGATCTAATAGACTATGTGGCGCAACAGTCATTTGCTTTGGATAACACCTTGGTAAATATATCACGCGCTTAATATATTTTAGATCATCGTCCCATGGCGAAGATGATGATTGATCCGAAGCTTTTGCGGCTACAACGGTTATGTCATGGCCCTGACGGGCAAGATACTTTGCGTGTTTGATCCAGCGCCTCCCTCCAATTCCGGGGGACGGAGGAAATGTATAACACACAATCCAAATACGCTTTAATGTGTCAAGAGGCATTCACAAACGCTTTAAATTGATCGAGTGATTCGGGATTCTTTAGTGCTTCACGATTGTAAATCGTCTCCCCTCGCAAGATTTTTGCCACAGCAATTTCTACTTTTTTGCCACTTACGGTATATGGGATATCTTGAATCTGGTAAATGTCATGCGGCACATGGCGCGGAGATGCGTTCTTTTTTATACGTTCCTTTATTTTTGAAATCAAAGACTCGTCTAAATGACGCTCACTTTTCAATACAACAAAGAGTAAAATACGAACATCTCCATTTTTTTGTTGACCCACAACTAGGCTATCGACAACATCTTCCATCGTATCAACCTGACGGTAAATTTCAGCAGTGCCAATGCGAACACCTCCTGGATTAAGGGTCGCATCCGATCTACCAAAAATAACTGCGCCTCCGTGCTCGTTAATAAGAGCATAGTCGCCATGTCTCCAAATGCCGTCAAATACATTGAAGTATGCATTTCGATATTTTTCACCTTGGGGATCATTCCAGAAATATAAAGGCATTGACGGAGCGGGTTTTGTGCAGACTAATTCGCCTTGTTCACCTATGAGTTCCTCGCCATCATTTGAAAATATTTTGACGCTCATACCAAGACCTCGACATTGAATTTCTCCTCGATACACGGGCAGCATTGGGTTGCCCAATAGAAAACAAGAGACAATATCTGTTCCGCCTGAAATAGACGAAAGCATCACGTCGTTTCCGAAATGTTTATAAAACCAATCAAAGTCTTCGGGAAGCAATGGCGACCCCGTTGATAAAACGGTCTTCAATTGATCTATTGGTAAATCAAGTGTTTCAAAATGAGTCTGACTTCGACAGGAGCCAATAAATTTTGCACTGGTTCCAAAAACTGTGACTTTTTCATGGCGAACAATCTCCCAAAGGCGAGAAAGATCTGGGTACGATGGCGATCCTTCATAAAGAACAAGTGTTGTACCCAGAGAAAGAGCTGAGACCATCCAATTCCACATCATCCAACCTGTGGTCGTATAATAGAGAAGTCGGTCATCATGGCCAAGGTCAGTATGAAGTTTAAGTTCCTTCATATGCTGAAGAAGAGTTCCACCTGCACCATGAACAATACATTTAGGCGAACCCGTAGTGCCAGAAGAATATAAAATATAGATCGGATGCTGAAAATTAAAAGGTTCAAAATAAAGAGATGCAGGGTTTTGAATCGTGCTTTCCCACGTGGTCCATTCGGCATCATCAAACTGCAGATTTTTTAAGCGATGAATGCCTACCTTGGTTTGAAGTGACTTTAATTCTTTTGATATTGCCTCAACTTCATGACGGCGATCAAATGCTTTTCCGTTATAATAATATCCATTAACAGCAAATAGAACCTTAGGTTCAATTTGTGAAAAGCGATCAATAACGCCCTGCACACCAAAGTCAGGAGAACAAGATGACCATATGGCCCCAAGACTTGTCGTAGCGAGCATGGCAATGATTGCCTCTGGTGTATTTGAAACATATGCAGCGACGCGATCTTCAGGTTTAACCCCACACTTCTTAAGGTACGTAGCAACGCTGGAAACATTTTGTACCAAAGTTTCGCCAGATATTTCTTGTCGATCACCCGTTTCGTCAATAGCAACAATTGCAATAGCTTTCGGATGCTCTACAAAATATCGCAATAAATGCTCTGCAAAATTCAATGTATAGCCTTTGAACCACTGAGTGTTTGGCATGGGCGCGTTGTCTAGAATAACCGACCCTCTTTGCTTAAATTGAATATCTAAATACTCCGCGAGTGCTCCCCAAAAATCGGAGAGATCAGTCACAGACCATTGGTATAGTTCGTCATAACTATTAGCAAAATGAAGACCTCGGTGCTGATCAAGCCATTTGATAAACTGATGCATTTTAGATCCATTGGATCTCTCTAAGCTAGGTTTCCAAACAGACCTATTCATCACCTTGCATTTGTCATGGTAGCCATACCTACATTTTCGAAACCTGACTGCCTCACTAAATCTAAAACTTCAACGACTTTACCGTGGGCAATATTTTTGTCGGCTCTGAGTACAACGGGAAGTAACTTTCGCTTACTTTGACTAACTTCACTTAAAACACTTGAAAGATTCTCCAGTGTTACGCGTTGTTGATTAACTGTTATTAAATTGTTTGAACCCATACTAATGAAAATGCTCTTGGCTTCTGCCACGCCTTGCGCAGATTCAGCTTTAGGCAATTCAACAAAAAATGCAGACTCCTGATTGAACGACGTCGATACCAAAAAGAAAACAAGAATATTAAGAAATAGATCCACCAATGGAATCATCGATATTTCAATTGCAGTACGATTTTTGCGAGTTCGAGAAAAGGTCATCGACCATCCTTAAGATATTGAATAGCATCTTGGCAAACACCTTCAAAAACCGATGCATACTCGTCAATTTTTCGAAGAAAATAGCGATGAAAAATAAGAGCTGGAATGCCGACAATCATGCCACCAGCAGTACTTAAAAGAGCTTCTGAGATACCTGCCGATAATTCTAAGGGATTACCTATGCCAACCACTCTGATCGCCGAAAAAGTTTTGATCATTCCTGTTACGGTTCCAAAAAGACCCAGAAGTGGCCCCGCAGCAGCGATACTTCCAAGCATGGTTAAATGTCTTTCTAAATTTAAAATTTCTTTTCTGCCTGTTCGATCGTATTCTTCTATGACTTGGCCACGATCCATATGAATAATTTCCAGACCTGATCTAACCACGCGCGTGAGCGGCACATCGATACTTCGACAAAGTGCCATCGCTTCAGCAAGTTTTTTTTCTCTCACTAACGAAATCAATTGCGCCAAAATATGTGACGGACAAACTTGAGAGGCTCTTAGCGAAAGAGCTCGTTCAATAATTAAAGATAAAGAATAAATAGATGTTCCAGCCAGTGGAATCATAATCCAGCCACCTCGCGCAATAAATTCGTATGCCTGTGTGACTGTGGTCATATGTCAATCGTTACGCAACGAGTAAAGAAGAAATAACCTCTCTTTGAATTTCACTCGTACCTTCGCCAATCTCGCAGAGTTTAACATCTCTGAAAAATCTTTCCACAGGATATTCTTTAACGTACCCGTATCCGCCATGAATCTGAAGTGCCTGATTACAAGCCGACCAAGCTGCCTCTGATGCAAAAAGCTTGGCCATAGAGCTTTCTAGTTTTGCGAATGTCTTTTGGTCATGCATCCACGCAGCTCTGTAAACCAAAACCTCAGCAGCTTCCAGTTGTGTGGCTGCATCGGCTAATTTCCATTGAATGGCCTGAAACTCTGAAATCGATTTACCAAAGGCCGTTCGCTCTTTTGAATATTTTGCGCCCTCCGCTAACGCTCCTTTGCCAATACCAAGAGCCAATGATCCGATGACAACGCGCCCACGATCAAGTACCTTAAGCGCATCAATAAATCCTTCACCCACGTTGCCAACGACATTGGCTTCTGGAATTTCTAAATTCTCAAATGTAATTGATGCCGTATCACTGGATCGCATACCAAGTTTGTTCTCTGGCTTACCAATGGTCAGACCTTTCCATCCGCGTTCAGCTACAAATGCCGAAACGCCTCGCGTGCCTTTGCCCTTATCGGTGAAAGCTAAAATAATAAAAACATCTGCGACTGTCGCATTCGTAATAAAATTTTTGGATCCATTAATAACCCAGTTTGTGCCTTTTTTTTCAGCAACTGTATTCATACCCAACGCATCAGAACCACTCACTGGTTCAGTTAGGCACCACGCACCTATTTGTTCACCGGAAGCTAGCTTTGGAAGATACTTGCTTTTAAGTGCATCACTTCCAGAGGTCAACAAGTGGCCCAAGGGCAAGCCGTTATGTGCAGAAAGTGTAAGACCTAAAGAGGCATCCACTTTTGAAATTTCTTCAATGACAATACAAAACGAAGTTACATCTAAACCGGCGCCACCAAATTGCTCAGGCACAATAATGCCCATCATGCCAAGCTCTCCGAGTTTTTTAACGATCTCCATAGGATAATTGCCTGTTTGATCTCGATCATAAGCACCAGGCTGCACCTCTCTTTTAACAAAATCTTTAATAAGATCTCGTACCATGAGATGGTTTTCTGAAAATTCAAAGTCCATGCTTATTTTCCTTTTGTTGATTTAATATTGTCACGTACCCAAGTGGTAATCTCACTCAATGTTGCACCAGGCGTAAAAATCTTAGCTACACCACTTTCATAAAGCTTTGGAAGATCTTCTTCTGGAATAATACCACCACCAAAAACCTTAATATCACTCGCGCCCTTCTCAGCGAGCTGCTTGATCACTTCGGGAAACAAAAACATATGAGCACCAGATAAGACTGATAGGCTTACGGCATCGACATCTTCATCGACAGCCGCGCTGACAATCATTTCGGGAGTCTGGTGTAGACCAGTGTAAATCACTTCAAAACCTGCATCTCGAAGGGCCCTTGCAACAACTTTGGCACCTCGATCATGGCCATCTAACCCAGGTTTTGCTACGAGTATTCTTAATTTATCTTCTGCCATTGCTACCTCTACAACCACTTTGGATCATGATACTCTCCAAATACATCCCTAAATACGTCACAAATTTCTCCCAAAGAACCATAGGCTCTCACACAATTCAATATATGAGGCATCACATTGTCACTGCCTTTTGCCGCACTTTTTAGTTCTTCCAAATACATTTTTACTTTAGCTTGATCTCTTTGAGATTTAATTCTTTTTACATTTTCTATTTGTTCTTGCTCAACTTTTTCATCCACATATAGCGTGGGAATCGGTTTTTCATTTTCAACAATGTACTTGTTAATACCAACAATAATTTTTTCTTTTTTTTCTACTTGCTGCTGGTATCGATAGGACGAATTGCCGACTTCCCGTTGAGGAAAACCGTTTTCGATGGCATCAACCATACCTCCCATATCGTCAATACGCTGAATATAGTCCATTGCCTCATTTTCGATTTCGTTTGTTAAGGTTTCAATAAAATAACTCCCTGCGAGAGGATCTATGGTTGCTGCCACGCCAGATTCTTCAGCAATAATTTGTTGGGTTCTCAGAGCAATCGTTGCCGTTTCTTCAGTTGGTAAAGACAGTGTCTCATCAAGTGAATTTGTGTGCAACGACTGTGTACCTCCCATAACGGCTGCTAACGCCTGAACGGTTGTTCGAATAACGTTATTGTAGGGTTGTTGGGCAGTAAGCGAACAACCTGCTGTTTGTGTGTGGAATCGAAGCATCCAACTTTTTGGATTTTTGGCTTTGAATCTCTCTTTCATCACTTTGGCCCAAATACGACGAGCCGCTCGCATTTTTGCGATTTCTTCAAAAAAATCATTATGTGAATTGAAGAAAAACGAAAGGCGCGGCGCAAATGTATCAACATCTAATCCCGTCTTGATACCTGCTTCAACATAAGCAATACCGTCAGCTAATGTGAATGCTAGTTCCTGAACCGCCGTGGAACCGGCTTCACGTATGTGATATCCGGAAATGGAAATAGTATTCCATCCTGGTACATGTTCAGAGGCATACGCCATCATGTCAGTAATTAATCTCATTGAAGGCTTTGGCGGGTAAATCCAAGATTTTTGAGCAATATATTCTTTTAAAATATCGTTTTGAGTCGTGCCTCTAATTTTTTTCCAGTCTACACCTTGCTTCTCTGCCACGGCTAAATACATTGCAAACAGAATGGTTGCCGGCGCATTAATGGTCATTGAGGTCGTAACTTCTCCAAGAGGAATGCCCTTGAAAAGGGTTTCCATGTCTTCCAGAGTATCAATAGAAACACCTGTTTTACCAACCTCACCTTTTGATCGGGGGTGGTCAGAGTCATAGCCCATGATCGTCGGCATATGAAAAGCAACAGAGAGACCCGTTTGACCTTGCTCCAGCAAATAATGAAACCGCTTGTTAGAATCTTTAGCGGTACCAAAGCCTGCGAAAAGGCGCATCGTCCAAAGTTTTCCCCGATACATGGTTTCGTGCACACCCCGCGTAAACGGATATTCTCCAGGATCGCCAAGATCGCGCGCATAATCAAAGTCTTTTAAGTTGAGTTCTGTGTAAAGTCGCTCGATCACATGATCTGAAAGCGTAGAAAACTTCTGCTTACGTTCAGGTTTTTTTTCTAGTGTTTTTTTAAGCTGGGTATCTTCCCATTTTTTATATTTTTCTTTAAGATCACTCATATTCAAATTTCAATCGCTTTTAAAACCTGGTTGGCAATGACCAAGCGTTGAATTTCGCTGGTGCCTTCATAAATTTCTGTAATTCGAGCATCTCGAAGATAGCGTTCCACATTATAATCTTTTGTGTAACCATATCCGCCATGAATTTGAAGCGCTCGATTACAAACAAACGATGATGTCTCTGAAGCATAAAGTTTTGCAATCGCAGAGTTCTTTGTGAAAGGCTGTCCCTTCATTTTAAGAGCTGCTGCCTTATAAATGAGTAATCTTGATGCTTCAATGCGGGTCGCCATATCGGCAAACATCCATCGAATACCTTGAAAATCAGCAATGGGTTTATCAAACTGTTTTCTTTCTTTTGCATACTTTAGGGCGTCTTCATACGCTGCTTGAGCAATTCCTAATGCCTGAGCTGCAATGCCAATGCGACCGCTATCTAATGTCACCATGGCAATTTTGAAACCTTGCTTCTCTTCACCCAACCGATCTTCGATAGGCACCTTTACGTCATCGAAACTAATCGTACAGGTGCCCGAGGCTCGAATTCCTAATTTATCTTCTTCTTTTCCAATGCCAACGCCTGGTGTTTTAGTAGGAATAATAAACGCGGTAATACCTTTATTGCCAAGTTCAGGATGAGTCAGACAAAATAAAATTAGCGTGTCGCTTTGAGGACCGTTGGTTATCCAATTTTTAGCTCCATTGATAACATAGTGACCTCCCTCTAACCGAGCGATGGTTTTTTGGTTGCCCGCATCCGAACCTGACTGAGGTTCTGTCAAACAGTAGGCACCAAGATGTTCACCTTTAGCCAAAGGAACAAGGTATTTTTGTTTTTGATGATCTGAACCAAAATTTTTAATAACTTCTGAAACAAGCGAATTATTGACTGAAAGAACAACCGATGTCGAAGCACAGACTCTTGAGATTTCTTCCATCACGATAACGTATGAAAGCATGTCCATTCCCGAACCACCGTATTCATTAGGTATAGTAATGCCCATTAATCCTAACTCACCCAATTTTCTGACAATCTCTTTGGGGAACTCACCCTTTTCATCGTGAAGTCGCGCCTTGGGTAAAATTTCGTTAACTGCAAAGTCGCGAACGGTCTTTTTAAGCTGTAAATGTTCTTCTGAAAAATTAAAGTTCACGTGGTCTCCCAATTTGGTTTTCGTTTTTCAATAAAAGCTTTCATACCTTCTTTTTGGTTTGCCAAACCAAAGCAGTCTGAAAAAAGCTTTTGTTCTAATTCACATGCACCCTTGAGACTAAGATCGACACCCTCACGAATGAGTTGTTTTGTTTTTATAAGCGCTTCTGGGCCATTTTTGGTCAACGCATTTGCAATTTTTGAAATCTCAATCATGAAATCAGCTTTTGGAAAAACTTTTGCGACAAGGCCTATTGTCAAAGCATCGGATGCCGAAATCACGTGGCCGAGTAAAAGCATTTCTCGTGCTTTCATGGCGCCCACCAACCTTGGAAGTCTTTGCGTGCCTCCAAATCCTGCTGTGATTCCCAGACTGACTTCAGGCTGTCCAAATTTTGCATTGTCAGATGCGTAAATAAGATCACAGGCCATTGCGAACTCGCATCCTCCGCCAAGGGCAAACCCATTGACAGCTGCAATTGTAATTTGACTAGCTCGCTCCAAATCAAATAGAACCGCTTGTCCTTTTTTTGAAAACTCAAATGCTTCCTTTGGTGTCATCGAAGACATTTCTTTGATATCCGCACCTGCAATAAAAGACTTATCTCCAGCACCTGTTAAGATAATCACAGAGACTTCTTTTCGTGAAGTCACATTACTGACAATGTTTTGAAAACTTTGTATGGTTTCCATCGACAGTGCATTTAGTGCGTCTGGACGATTGAACGTGATGGTCGCGATACGATTTTCTATATTTAAATCTACTATTGCCATGTCAATACTCAATACTTGTAAAACCCACGCCCGGTTTTTCGACCTAGCAAACCCGCCTGAACGTATTTTCTAAGAAGAGGCGCAGGTCTAAATTTATCTTCTCCCAAACCTTCATGCAAAACTTTCATAATCGCCAAGCACGTATCCAGGCCAATAAAGTCGGCGAGCTCCAATGGACCCATCGGCTGGTTAGTACCTAACTTCATGGCCTTGTCGATATCTTCGGCCGTTGATATTCCTGATTCCAAAGCAAAGACAGCCTCATTAATCATGGGACACAAAATTCGGTTGACTAAAAATCCTGGAAAATCTTCAACAAGTACTGATTCTTTTTTTAATGCGCGCGTCATATCAAAGATCGATGTGTAGGTTTCCTCCGATGTCAAAAGACCTTTGATGATTTCAACGAGCTTCATCACAGGAACAGGATTCATGAAATGCATGCCGATAACATTTTGGGGCCTCTTGGTCACCGAAGCAATTTTTGTAATCGGGATCGACGAAGTGTTAGAGGCAAGAATTGCTTCCTTTGGGCAAACTTGATCCAGTGATTCAAAAATATCGAGCTTAATTTTTTCGTTTTCCGTAGCCGCTTCAATAACGAGCTGAGTCGTCACCAAAGTTTTGAGATCGGTCGCGATTTTTAAGCGAGCCATCGCTTCTTTCTTTTGCTCTATTGTTATTTTTTCTTTTTCAACAAGACGATCCAAGTTTTTGGCAATAACACTTTGACCTTTCTCGGCAAGTTCTACTTGAATGTCGTACAGAATTGTTTCGAAACCATTTTGAGCGCACACCTGCGCTATGCCGGCTCCCATTTGTCCTGCACCTACAATACCAATGTTTTTTATATGCATTCGATTCCCATAGCTACGGCTTCACCGCCTCCGATACATAGAGATGCAATACCACGTTTTTTCCCATGCTTCTGAAGTGCATAAATAAGTGTTGTGAGAATCCTGGCTCCACTTGCACCAATTGGATGCCCCAAACTTACGGCGCCTCCATGAACATTCACGCGCGATGGGTCTAAACTTAATTCCTTAGCCACAGCCAAATTGACCACCGCGAACGCTTCATTAATTTCAAACAAATCGACGTCGGCTAAATTCCAGGAAAGCTGTCCAAGAAGTTTGCTAATGGCTCCAGCAGGAGCCACAGTAAACCATTCAGGTTCTCTTGCAAACTGCGCATGACCACAAATTCTCGCAAGAGGCTTTAAATTTCTTTTTTTTAATTCTTCGTCACTCACCAAAACTAACGCTGCGGCACCATCGTTAATTGAAGATGCATTTGCTGCCGTAATTGTTCCGTCTTTGGAAAAAACGGGCCTTAGTGACTGAAATTTATCGAAATTTCCTTTTTTGGGTTCTTCATCCATCGAGACAAACGTCGAACCCGACTTTTGATTAACAATTTCAACCGATACGATTTCTTGTTCAAACGAGCCATTTTCCTGCGCTTGTAGAGCCCGCTCGTAACTCTGCTTTGCAAAAGCATCCTGCATTTCTCGGGAGAAACCATATTTTTTGGCACATAGCTCTCCAGCAGAACCCATATGAAAATTATTGTAGACATCCCATAGGCCATCATGAACCATTGTATCGATCATTTCTTGATGGCCCATTTTGACGCCTTTTCGATAATGCTTTAAAGCGTAGGGCGCATTTGACATGCTTTCCATTCCACCCGCAACAACAACCTCTGCATTGCCCGAAGCAATCGCTTGTGCACCTAGCATGGCTGCTTTCAATCCAGAACCACAAACTTTGCCAATCGTAGTGCATGGCACACTTGAAGGTAGATCTGCATAAATAGCGGCCTGCCGAGCCGGGGCTTGACCCATGGCAGCAGTCAGAACACAACCCATCATAACTTCTGAAACATCTTTACCTTCAATTTTAGCGCGAGCAAGCGCTTCTGAAATAACTACGGAACCTAATTCTGGAGCAGATCGATCGGCTAAGCTTCCCAAAAAACTACCGATGGGTGTTCGTGTTGCCGAGACAATCCAAACATCCCTATGGCCCACTTAATTGGACTCCTCTGATGAAGCCTGAGGAGAAGGCGATGCCACGGGTGTCGCTACGATTGAAGCATCTTCTTTATCTGTTGACTCTGCCTTTGTGTCGCCTTGGGTTTCGGTCGCCTTGGGTGTTTCATCAGGCGCAGGCGTAAGCGTCGCTTCGGCTTTTGGATTTTCACCCTCGAGCAAACTCTGTGAAGATTCCTTAGACGAAAGATAGGCCAATGCCAAACTCGTCACCATAAATGTAACAGCTGCCCCTGTTGTTAGCTTACTCAAAACCGTAGCTGCACCTCTTGCTCCAAGAACTGATTGAGAGCCTCCGCCGCCCCCAAAACCAGCACCCATATCGGAGCCCTTGCCCTGTTGCAAAAGCACAATCACAATGAGAAGAACGCACACTGATATATGTATAACTGTTATAAGTGTTACCACAACCTACTCTCCATCCACAGAATGTATCAAACTAACAAAACTTGAGGTTTCTAGGCTAGCCCCCCCAGCCAAAACCCCATCAACATCATCTTGATTCATAAAATCTCTCACATTTGAGGGATTAACCGATCCTCCATATAGGATCCGAATCTGGTTAGCAATATCTTTTCTAAACATTGCCGAGAGCTGCTCTCGAATAAAATGGTGAACTTCCTGTGCTTGATCTGGCGTGGCAGGTTCTCCTGAACCAATAGCCCACACAGGCTCATAAGCTATAACAACATTGGCAGCATAACTATCGTGAACGCCTCGAAGACATTCTTTTAGTTGTGTTTCAATGACATCGAACGTCGCTTTTGAAGCTCTTTGCTCTTTTGTTTCACCCAGGCATAAAATGGGATGTAAATCGTATTCTTGAGCAGCGAGAACCTTTTTATTGATCAAATGATTGTTTTCAGAAAAAATCTGTCTTCTCTCTGAATGCCCTAGCACAACGTACTTAACCCCGACATCTACCAACATTAAAGGAGAAATCTCTCCTGTAAATGCCCCTGAATCTTCGTGATACATATTCTGGGCTGCAAGTTTAATTGAGGTGCCTTGAATGGCAATCTCAACAGGATGAAGCGAAACAAACGATGGCGCCACCACTATTTCTGCTTCCACTTTGCCCGTTAAATAATTTTTGAGTTCTGTCACGAGGCGAATTGCGTCCGCCACGGACTTATTCATTTTCCAATTTCCAACGATGATCTTCTTGCGTGTCATATTATTTTGTGGGGCAGTTTACACGGCTAGAGCTTGGAGTCCAGGTAAAGTCCTGCCTTCTAAAAATTCTAATGTCGCACCGCCTCCTGTAGAGACATGCGTCATTAGCTCTGTTACTCCTGCTTTAGCAGCTGCTGCGGCTGAATCTCCACCTCCTAGAACTTTTGTGCACGAAAGCTCTCCAAGAAATTTTGCAATAGCTACCGTGCCTTGATCATAGGGCGCTTTTTCAAAAAGACCCAATGGGCCGTTCCAAAAAACAGTTTGGCAATCTTCAAGGCGTTTACAAAAATCTTCGATCGTCTTTGGGCCTACATCGAGCCCCATAAAACCTTCAGGAATATTTTTGTCTTTTGTGAAGTGGCATTCACCGGGATTTTCAACGGATTTCCCCAACGCAAAATCAGACGGAAAAATAATATCGACATCTTTCTTGCGAGCGGCATCCATCGCCCGTTCAACTTGGATCAACATTGAATTTTCGACAAGGGAGTCTCCCACACGAAACCCAAGTGCTTTCAAAAAAGTGAAAACCATTGCGCCACCGAGAAAAATACGATCCACTTTTCTCACGAGATTTTCGATGACTTTTAACTTATCAGAAACTTTGGCGCCTCCTAAAATCACAGCATAAGGTCTTTCGGGTTTTTCAGTCAGCCGACTTAAAAATTGAAGTTCTTTCTCAACCAACCTGCCGATCGCTTTTTGCTGATAGAGCCTTGGCAAAGCATCTGTGCTAGCGTGTGCACGGTGCATCGCGCCAAATGCATCGTTGACGAATACATCTGTGACTGATTTAAGACGAAGTGCAAATTTTGGATCGTTCTTTTCTTCTTCTATGTGAAATCGAAGATTTTCAAGCAAGATGATCTGGTTTTGCTCTTGATCTTTCATGAGTTTTTCAACGCCGCTTCCCACGCAATCGTCCGGCACGATAACATCTTCCTTAAGAAAGCTAGCCAACCGTTCTCCTACAGGCATCAAACTATAAGC
>JAGRAY010000210.1 GCA_020434375.1 Bdellovibrionales bacterium
GCTCCGTCGCTACGCTCCAAGTCGCCATACGTCAATCTTCCAAAATTTAAGCAGTATCAACTAAAACTTAAAATACGATAGCGCTTCAAAAAAAGAACGCCCGAAAACCCATCATGGCAGCAAGATTCAATTACGCTAGATTTTTTGCAAGATAGTGATACAACGATGTCTCGATCATACGATGGTGGGTATAGCTCAGCTGGTTAGAGCGCCTGGTTGTGGCCCAGGAGGTCGCGGGTTCAAATCCCGTTACTCACCCCACAAAAAATCGTTGCGAAATCAAAGTTTCATCTAAAGAGCTAAAATTAAAACCTTTTGGTTTCAGGGACTTGGTCCTGTCACTCCTTAAGAATCATCACAGAAAAACACGGCAAATCACTACATTTTGCTACTTTTTTACTACACCTTTGCTACACCCTAAAAGTTAACGCAATTGCTAGTTCAAAAAAGACCTAACCAGGTGAGTGACTTTTCATTTCTGAAAAAAATTCCAAGCACTTGGAGATAACTAACCAACTGAGTAAATATGTGGTTTTTCGTACCTGTTGCCACCCAAACAAATGGCAAATTCATCCATTTTAACCTTGTCAAAATCCGGGAGTGATTTGGAAACAAAAACTGGAGGGTTAAACATGAACTTAAATATCAAAATTGAAAAACGTCAAACTGATTCGAAAATATTTCGACACCTACGTACGAAAGCTGGCTTGCGCATGCGAGAATTGGCAAAATTGATCGGAGTAAACCATTCAATGATTGCTCATTGGGAACAAGGCAGATACCCCTACCCGCCAAAAAGAATTAAACAGCTTTGCCAGGTTTTTCGCCTGAGCTCGGACGAATATGAAGAATATCAAAACGGACGAAAAATCCCTATCAACTATCGAGACGAATGCTTCATCCTCATCAACAAAATGGAGATCTCGAAGCTGAAAGCCATTTATGAAATCTTGAGCAATATGAATTGCGATTAGCTTGAAAAGCTTTGGCAGTTACGAGTTTTCAGAGACACATAAGCGCCACAACAGCCCATACTGATTGGTCAAACTTATGTGCCAAATGAACTTTTGCACCGAGGTTCCGTCATAAACTCTGGCGACGTGCGCAACATTTGGCTACGCCACGTCCAGAAAACAAGTATCTTCGACTAACACGCCTTGAAAAAAAGCTACACAAGAAAATCGTGTTTCAAGTGAAAATTAACTCAAACATTTGAAGAAGCAAAAAAAACAAAAAGCAAGCTCTCAATAAAGTCGAAACATAGCACGTATCCTAAATTTGCTATCGGACTCTATAAAACAGTTTTTATACCCTCTTTGATCAGCTGTGAAGAAACTGTTGTAACGACATCGCGTGCCGCTTCAGTTAACCTCACTTTCCAAGCTTTTTTATCTTTTGTATCGACGTCTTTGAGTTTTGTTTCAAGTGTGGCCGCGACCAATCCCACAAAGGTTTCTGATTTTAATTCCTCCAACTTCTCTTTAAAATCCATCCGTTGAATAGCCAAGACGGTTGGACAGATAAAAAATCCGTCACTTCCATTTCCGCCATCAACCAACGCTTCTTGCTCTAACTCATCCGCGGCATCTATAATATCTTGTTCCGACACTCTAAAAAGTTTTGCTAGTGACGTAATAGTTTCTCCTTTAATTGGAACCGTCACGCCCCGTAGTACCCTCGATCGATTGTGATGCATGTGAGTTAAATGAGTTCCATATAACCTTGTCATGATCTTCTGTTTCAATTTTTCTATACCGGACACCAAATTCACCTCACATATTCTGGATTACAGTCTTGTTTTATTAACAAATGTTAAACACGTAAACTCTTTGTATATACCCAATTACACCAATATTTTGAACGTAGAAATCAAACACGACAAAAGTAGCAAAACTTCAACCATTCAAACGGCCAATAGAACCGTAACGTGGTCACTGCCATTGACTAAAGAAGAACGCCCGAAAGAAGTTTAATTCGTATAGATTTTAGGAGTGTTCATAACGTACATTGCTTGGTTCTGAAGGCTTGACAAGGTACCCTATGTGGGTATAGAGTATTAGAAGTTATTATGCCAAGACAAGCTCAAGCAAAAAAGAAGGCCGTCAAAACAGATAGCCACAATCCGGATCACTCGAAAGATGTCATTCGCTTGAATCGTATTGAAGGGCAGCTAAATGGTATTCGCAGAATGATTGAGGAGCATCGGTACTGTCCTGAAATTCTCATTCAAACCAGAGCCGTCAAAGCGGCCATCCAATCGATGGAGGCTTCGATTTTAGAGAAACATCTTCAACATTGTGTTCGCAATGCGTTTACCTCGGGGAATCCCAGGGAAGAGAAAGCAAAGATCAAGGAATTAACCGATCTGTATCGGAAGAATACCTGATGAGACGGAAAGCGGCATATATCAAAGTATTTGGTCTTTTGACTGCACTTTTCTTTGTCGTACCCAACGCCTGTTTATGCGGTCTTGAGCATGCAGACACTTCAAGTGATGTAGCTGAAGCTAAAGACCTTTCTGGGCATTGCCATGATGAGGTTCCGGAATCGCAATCAACTGAACCCGCAAATGAAGACTGTTGTGGATCGAGTCAGCATAACTGCGTTCAAGATGTAGCGGTGG
>JAGRAY010000211.1 GCA_020434375.1 Bdellovibrionales bacterium
TCAGCGGCAGCGGCAAAGCATTGCCCTGCAGCTTTCGTGAGCGATAAATCACCAAAGAATTTTAGTGCAATAGTGAGACGAGGGCCTATTGCAAGAAAGAGTACAGGCCAATGAACCGCACCCTGAAATATCAAATAGTCTTCTTCTTCCTTTAAGGGTCCAATAATTTCAGTTAGTAACCCTGCATAACTGAGCTTCCATTCTTCAATTTCAAGTTTTTCTCGGTCCTTTTTTGGCAAGGCTTCGCCACGTCGTAAGGTTTTTCGATTATCTTCGACAGCGTCATCAAATTTTGAAATTTTGGATACGAGAGTTAAAGGTTCTTGCTTTTGGCAAATGCGAATACCATATGATGCCAAGATTTTTCCAAGCTTTCTATTTTCATCCTCATATCGACGAACTTCTACCATCATCTTAGAATCCTCGTTGCTCACGCGCTCTAGTTTTGAGCCTTCGTTCCAAAGTCGCAGCAATTTGGTAAAGGCCAATTCCTTGGTGGTTAAAAGCAGGGCTTTTTGAAATCTTGTTTCAGTGACCGAAACTGCCTTGTCGAAATCTCGTTCACTCAAATCTAACCAGCGAAGCGCACTATCAAACTGAGCAGTCTCTAGGTCTTTTCGGGCATGGTCAAGAGGTTCGTTGGTGTCCGCATAGGAAAACGAATCGAAATACGCTATGATTATAATGATCGTGGCGGCTAAAGCTTTAAAAATCATACCTATAGGTACATTTATCATCTTTATCTTCATGTTTATAGAATTCGGTTACGGAGAAACGTTTATTCTTAAAAACGGTCAAACTCTAACAGGAGAACTTCTTGAATTAAAAGATAACCAGTACACCATTAAAATTGGAAATGAAAAAAAACGGATCTCTAAAGAAGAGGTTATTTCAATTACGGATGATCACGCCTTGTCTACTCAAACTAGCACAGGCAAATACGGTTCCCCTCAAAGCACTTTTGAAACATGGAGAAACGCTGCGATCGATGGAAATATTAAAGCTATGGTGAGTTGCTATGTGTCTTATCAGCAAAAGCGGATGAAAAAAAAATTGAAGAAAATCTCGAGGAAAAAACGTAAAGAAATGAGCGAGGTCACCAGGCAAACTGATTTTTCACTCACAGAGCCACTATTTCAAGGAGACCGCGCAACCATGCAGGTTACATGGAGAATGGGCCTTCAAACCGATGTTCAACCTCTTCAATTTGCCCTTGAAGACGGCAAGTGGAAGCTGATTGATTCGTAGTAAGCATAGAGGAACCATTGATCGCAGGCGGATTTGATAAATTTGCGTGCGAGCTGGCGAGCACTCAATCGAGATATCAGATTGAATCGAGTATTTTCTCATAGTTCTCTTTAGTGACTATCTTTGGCGTAGCATCTTTGAATATTTTTGAAAACTCGTGAAGACCCTTTGTGTTTCGCACGCGACCTGATTTTACTTCGATGGCAATTAGATTTTGTTGATACCGATATACATAATCCACTTCTGCGTCTTTATTTCTCCAGTAAAATAGTTGACCGGGTTTTCTCAGGAGCAACGCACCGATCATTAGCTCAAAAGATCTTCCTTTTTCTTCGTCACTAAGATGTCCGTCTCGGTTTACTGAATAAAGTGCAGGACACAAAGGCAAAAGTTTTGGAGACGAACCCTTACTAGAAAAGCCTGATGATGAATATTTATAAAGCTGCTTAATCAAAAATGCACCCTCGAAATGTTCAAGATAATTTTTAATCAAATCGGTATTTCCACGGTCTTGTAGTTGACCTAACAATTTATTGTAACTTACTTCTTGTGCTGGGTACGAACAGACTAAATCAAAGCATTGTCTAAATAAGGCGGGAGATTTTACGCGAACTAGACTTAATATATCTCGTCCTATGACCGAGTTGATAATAGATTCCCGCACGTATTCTAGCCATTCCGGGATGTTTTCAATGTAAGCATAGCTCGCAGGATATCCGCCAAAAATAATGTAATCGTTTAAAGAGATGTTGTAGGCCAGGGAGCTTTCCTTAGGGCTCCAGTGCCATACTTTGTGAAGATAAAATCGACCCGCCAAACTTTCTGTGAGACCTCTTTGTATAGACAAAGAACTCGATCCCAGTAGAATTACTTTTATTTGTTCTGCTCTTGTTGCCTGTTTATCCCATAAATCTTTAATACTTTCCGACCATTTTTCCACTTTTTGTATTTCATCAATCACAAGTAAAGTGCTAGGTCCCTTTGATTCCGCAAGAATCCATTCCTGGAAAATCCAACTGGGGTCCTTGCTAATAGGCCCATCTGCAGAAACATAGTGATAGGTTCCTGAATAAGATGACAGTAATGCATGCACTCCGGTCGTTTTTCCAACCTGACGTGGCCCCAGTACCACTTGAATAAGAGGGCGGGGTTTGGCAAGATTTTCTCTAAGCTGACTTACAAAGGGTAATTCGATCGTCTTCACCATTTACTAGGCTAACCTATAATTTTTAGTAGGTCAACCTATAATAAGCGTTAACTTATTGATTTTATTTAAAATATTGATGCCCCGTAACTCAAATCGTGGAATTACGAGGTATATCGTAAATTAAATGTAAGTTGAAACACAAAAGTAAAT
>JAGRAY010000212.1 GCA_020434375.1 Bdellovibrionales bacterium
GTTCGCGTATGATGTTTTCTGCGAATGTAGCGTCTACAGGAATCTTAAGCTTTTCGGCCAATTGAAAAAGTGTCTGAGTGAGTTCCAATACGCGATCTCGATAGATGCTTACACCGTCAATAAAACGTTGGATCGAAGAAATGAATAGCAATACAAAAATGAAAGAAACAGAACTAAATGCTAATAATGTAACCGACAGGGCAACGAGTTTTGAGAGTTTCCATTTATTTTGAAGCCAGTTAAGAAGAGGTATCATCGAAAAATAAGTGAAAACTGAAATAACAAAAGGAATCATGATGGCTTTTGTCAGATGAAGGAATAGTAAGCACGCAATACAAGTCATGATAAAGAGACAGGTAACGCGGATTTTTTCGTGATCTTTGTGCATGATTATGTCATATCCACATAAACGGTATTGCAACAAATGAAAAGAAGATTTGAGGGACATAAGGCGCTCATTACGGGCTCAACTCAACGCTTAGGCCTGGAAATGGCTAAAGCACTGGCTTCTCAGGGAGCAGATATTGTGTGCCATTTCCACGAATCTGATAACGTCAGTGATGCATTGGCAGATCTTGAGAGCCATGATGTTAAAGCAATGGCTATACAAGCTGATTTATCTCATAGAAGTGGTGCAGAGTTTCTTTTGCAAAAGGTTTTGGAGCAATGTCCCGACCTCACAATCTTGGTTCACAGCGCATCTATCTATCGTCCCGATCATATAAATAATGCAGATGCAGATTCAGTTTTGTCGAGTCTTTGGGTGCATGGGTTATCTCCGTGGATTCTGTCGAGAGGGTTTTTTCAGCATTTTAAAAAGGCGTCCAATATTGTGAATATCTTGGATGGCGCTTTAAACAAACATCAACCCAACTACTTTTCCTATGAAATGGGTAAAAAAATATTGAAACACTTGACTGAAGTCATGGCAATCGAATTTGTTCCCCGTGTTCGCGTGAATGGGATCGCTCTGGGCCCGTTTTTGTCGAAAGAAGAAAATCAGTCCTCGTTTGACGAAGCTGTGAAAAAATTACCTATTCCAAGGTCAGGTACAATTGAAGAGCTTGTTCAAACACTTTTTTTTGTCATCGAAAACGACTATATGACTGGAAATATTGTGTTTATTGACGGAGGATGGCATAACAAAGGCGGCACTCTGACATACTCTTAAAGCTGTGCAGATTACCGCCATCGTTTTACTTTTACGCCGTAGCGTTTTCCCGCCTACTGGAACGGCTTCGTAAAGCCACTCTCTATTTATAAAATTTTAGAATAAAATCCAATTAATAATATTGAATTTTTAATAAAAGTTATTTATATGAGTAGCTATGGAATTTCATGACTTGGAAGTTTTTATTGTTGTGAACAGAGAAAAAAGTTTTTCTAAAACGGCAAAGAAAATTTTTAGAACCCAGCCTGCGATTAGTTTGTCTATTAAGCGATTAGAAGGTGAAATAGGATCTCCTGTTTTTGATCGTAAGACCAAAGAACCCATTTTGACAGATATCGGCAAGGTCTTATTAGAATATGCCGAAAAGTTAATTAATATTCGTGATCAAATTAAACCCAAAATTGAAGAAATCAAGAATCTTGAGTCTGGTCGCGTTCGTATTGGAGCCAATGAAGCGGGAGCGATTTTCCTGCTTCCTCATATTGTGGCCTATAGAAAGCAATATCCAAGTATCAGAGTGGAAGTCGTTAGATCTCAGTCCAGAGATATTCCTTATGAGATTTTGAATCGATCCCTAGATTTGGGTATCGTTTCTTACGAAGTTAAAGAAGCCGATATTGTGTCATCGTTTGTTTATGAAGACCGTCTTTGTCTTGTGGTTTATGCGGGTCATCCGTTTGCGAAAATGAAACAAGTGCCACTTAAACGGCTAGCAGACGAAAATTTTGCCGCTCATAATGTTGACTCAAGGTTTAGAGATAAAATTTTTCAAGTTTTTGCAAAAGAGAACATACCCCTTAATATTTCGGTTGAGCTTCCAACTATTGAATCCGTCAAGAAGTTTGTTCAAATGAAACAAGCATTGGCATTGGTCCCACGAATGTGTATACGTTCAGAGCTCGAACGCAAGGAACTCATCGAAGTCAAGGTGCCAGAAATTGAAACAATGCATAAAAGCCTTAGGGCGGTTTATCTTAAAGGACAAGGCGCATCTTTCGCGGCAAAAGCTTTTATAAACCTTTTGAAGACAAGTAAGCGTGAATGATGGCAACAGTACTAGGTTCTAACTATTATAATGAACGTCGTAATAAGTTGATAGCAGACTATCCTGACGCAGCGTTTATCTTTCCATGTGCACCTGAAAAAATACGTAACGCAGATGTTTTTTTCCCTTATCGACAAGAGAGCAATTTTTATTATGTGTCGGGTTTTGAGGAGCCTTCGTCTTTCTTGATAGTGCTGCCGGGTGGAAAAAAAGTCGGACGAAATCATCAAGTTGTTCTGTTTTTGCGCGAAAAAGACCGACAAAAGGAGTTATGGTTTGGCAAACGCTTTGGTTTAAAAGATGCCAAGGCATACTTTGAAATCGATGAAACGCATGAGATTTCAACTCTAGAGAAAGAGTTACCAAC
>JAGRAY010000213.1 GCA_020434375.1 Bdellovibrionales bacterium
GTCAAAGCATTCAAGCCAACAGATAGTTGATTCTCAGCATCCAATTCGAGCCATTCGCACGAATGATGCCGTAATGACCCAACAGGTTATTAATGATTTATTCAATCAAGGCATTTTCGCAACAGGCCTTTGCTATCCCAGTGTCCCCAGAGGAGAAGCAAGAGTTCGTGTGCAGATTACAGCAAGCCACTCTTTGGAACAAATACAAAAGTTATCGGCGTCTCTAGGCACTGTCATTAAGTCGACTGAGAAAATCTGAAGGTTGTACCGTGTTTAGTAATGGGTTAGTTCAGTTCTATCGTTTGAGGAATGGATATTTACAAGCAGGTTTGCCAGGTTCTCCATTTGATGAATGGGTTCATGAAGTTTGATGACGGTGAGTGTCTTATTTTTTTCTTTTGTTTGACGACCTTTTAACACTTTTTCGTATTCTGCCTTATTAAAGTAAGCCTCGTAAGTGCCAGAGACTGATACATTGCCAAAACCTCCAAAGAACTTACTCGCCGAATGTTTTGAAGTGTCTTCTATGGCAATAATGTCTCGATATTTGTTAAAAAGATAAGTGAAATTTAGAAGTGCGTCTGGCATAAATTCACGTGCTCTGGCGTCAAACCAAAGCTCAGCGGGCCCTTGTGGCGCATATGCTTTGGCACCTGAAACACAGCAATGAAAATCTAAAAAGTGGGTAATGCGAGTTCGATAATTATTTTGGTTATAGATAAAATCAACAAGATCTACAAGTTCTGGATAGGAACTTAAAGCGTGATCAAGACCGTCCCTTTGAAATAAGTCATTTAAGTTGAGATGATCTGCCACATATTGAGGGTCTGGATAATGTTCGTTCAAATCTTGTTTGGCAGCATTGCAGCGACTCTGAAAAATGCGTCCATCTGCGTTATAGACGCAAAATAAAAAACTTCCTCGTTGGCTTATATCTTGATTTTTCCACCTCTGATAAACACTTCCGGGTAGGTTATCGGCTAATCCAATGTATCGGAGTTGACCATTGGCATCGTTATCGTAATAGCCTCCTAAATATTCAATTCCATGGGTTCCAAAAAGAGAAAAAACTATATTTGTATTTGATTCTAGTTGAACACAAAAGTGTCTGCGGTGGTGTTCAAATATGTCTAGTATGTTTTCACTCTCTTTTGGGTTGGAACGTCCTGCAAGATTGAAATGAATATTGTGAGGTTCTTCCCAGCGGCTGGGATCGACATATTTAAACACACCTTGGAACAAATTTTCTATAGCCATCCGCTTTTTATATAAGTCACTGGTTTCCGAATCATCCACTCTGAATGACCGAGGACTAGTTTGAGGTTCATTATTTTTTATTTTTGCCAAAAGGGCACTATAGTTTTTTAAATCTTCTAAATGACTTCTAACAATCTTCTGATAGCGCGTTTCATTTCGCTTGAAATCTTGTGCCAATGTTAAAAGGCTAGCACCAAATTCGTAATAGTGAACGTCAGGGTCTTTTGCCGCCAGAGTTTTGAAATTGGCCATATTCTGCTGCCAGGCGAACTCTCTAGCCAAAATGTCTTGCCGCCGCTCGCGTAACTTTTTGTAATACACTTTAGCATCTGTTCTAGAGCAATTTGCAAAAGCCTGAACAAAAATCCAGTTGAACAAAAAAAGCATTGAAACAGCACGAAGAAATAGCTTCATAGGTAACACCCCGTTTTAGTGGTTCAAACGCTTTAGCATATTTATCACACATACGTGACGCAGAAGCCAAAGTCTAGTGTGTCGATTATTAGACATAGACTGTAAGCCTCTAGAGCGATACCTCTTCAAATCGTTTCGTGGTTGGGATCTTCTTCAAAAATATCCTGCGACCTCTGCCAAGCAGATGCTACTTTGGGAAGCGAAGCTGCAAAAACGAATATTCAGAACACAAGTTCGATTGCGTTTATCTAAAACGATTGGTTTTGGCGTTCATATAAAACTCTTTAGAAATGGGAAGGTAGTCGATACTAAAATGATACTTATTTCCATCATAGATAGATTTTTTAGATATTTTTTTTCCGGGACGGAGGTCAAGAGAGATTCCATTTTCAAATAATATCAACAGCTTGCAATGCGTTCTCAAATAATACCCCTCATTAAAACAACCTCCGTCCCCGATTTGACTCCGAAACAAGTTCCGTCGAACCCTCGATTTGGGCAACTGGAAACTATACGCTCGTGATTAAAAACAAGGGAAACAGTAACACGACATCTCTCAGGATCGGAAAAACCGGTTTTTAATGTACCCTTTGGATTCAAGGTTAAAGGTATGTGAATTGTCTGTTCTCTACAGGTGATTCAAAAACCTGTCGATCAAGTTGACCCTGATATAGCATCTTATTTTGGGGACGGAGGTCAAGAGAGACTTTATTTTACAGTAATATCAGCAGCTTGCAATGCGCTCTCAAATAATACCCCTCATCAAAACAACCTCCGTCCCCGATTTGACTCAGAACCACGCAAGTCTTATCACAGCATAAACTTAACGGTAGACCACCCCAAGGCGAAGCCGCTGAGGGGGAGGGGCTATTGTACAGGGTTCACCGAAACAAGTTCCGTCGAACC
>JAGRAY010000214.1 GCA_020434375.1 Bdellovibrionales bacterium
ACAGCTTCACAGTTATAATTTTTTGTAAACGTAAGTAGTTGATTTAACTTAGATAGCCAACCTCCGTCCCCTTTTTTTATTTTAGTGAATGAAGTCCAAACATATTGCCTTCGGTGTCGTAAACGAGAGAAATATATCCGTAGTGACCGATTGAAAACTTGGTCTTTTCAATTTTGCCGCCGAATTCTCTCACTCTACCCTCTTCGATCGCGCAATCTTCACACGAAAAGTAGACCAAAATGCTATTCTTGCCTGCACTGAATCCCGGTGTCTTGACAAGGCATCCATTGGCACCATAGGTCGTCATATCGCCGCCAAAAGACCACATCTCCATATTGTGATTTTCAGAGCCTGCATTTTCTAATTTCTCTAGTTTTGTTTGAAACACTGATTCATAAAATTTTTTGGCTCGACCCATGTCATCTACATAGATTTCAAACCAACCCACTGCATTTTTTTTTCTTTGATTTTCCATGATTTAGCCTCCTTAGATTGCAATTCATTTTGGACCATAGTTATTAAGGTCATTTTATAAATAATTAAAACCAACCGCTCTCAAAACTGCCTAGCCAGAAGATTATTTGACGCTTTCGTTACGTTTAGCTAAATATCACCCATTAGTATGATCGAAAAGAAAATAGGCCTAGCTTTAGGGGGCGGTGCTGCGCGAGGAAGCGCTCATGTCGGCGTTTTACAAGCACTCGACGAACATGGCATTCATATTCACTGCTTATCTGGAACAAGTATAGGAGCTTTTGTAGCGGCACTGTATGCATTTAAAGTCCCTGTGAAAGAAATCCGTGGATTGGCAGAAAAGCTTTCATGGCGAGATGTCAGCGAGTTTACATTTTCAAAACTGGGTCTTTTTAAGAACGAAGAAATTGGAAATATTTTAAGAAAGTATTGTGGTGATGTAAATATCGAAGATTCACCCATTCCCTTTGCGGTGGTGGCTGCCAATATTCGGACCGGTGAAAAAGTCGTTTTCAAAGAAGGTAATCTGGCCAAATGCGTAATGGCTAGTTCAGCAATTCCAGGAATCTTTATTCCAGTCGAAATTGATGGAGAATTATTAGTTGACGGTGCACTGGTTGAAAATGTCCCTATCGATGTTCTAAAATCTTTAGGAAGCAATTACACCGTAGCTGTCAACCTACATAATGCTGCTACATACGATAGACCAAAAAGCATCGTTGATATGGTTGGTAATGCGTTTTTTATTGCCATCGACGCAAAGACAAATTTACAACTTGAAGAAGCTAACTTGCGTTTAGACATCAACCTATCGGGATGTGCCCGCCTTGATAACGAACACAGTCTTATATGCATTCAAAAAGGCTATGCGGCGGGACTCCTTGCAGCAAAAAAACTAAAGCCTGTTCAAAGTCACTCTCTTACCTCTTTTGCGCGTTCTTTTTTCCCAAAGGATGTCGATCAAAAACATATCTCAATGTAGGCATCCGTAGCGATACAACTCCTATTGTCGATCGAAATTCTAGATTTCTATCAGTGAGAGAACTGTATATTATGACCTAGATATTATCGATGTAATGCTTGAAGCAGCTCCGATCCAAACTGTTCTATTTTTTGCGGACCGAAACCATATACCTTTCGAAGATCGGATGATGTTTTGGGCATTTTCTTGACTAGATCGTGCAATGACTTGTCACTGAAAACCAAAAACGCTGGAATATCTTTGGATTTGGCATAGTCAAGACGCCAGGCTTTGATTTGCCTCATGAGCATCTGATCAGCATTGGTTAAAACACTGGAATCAAATGTGTTTTTCTTGGCCTTTTTAGATTTCGCCTTGGTCTTTCGTAAGAAGCCGTTTGAGAGGGGGGCTTTGCCTGCCCCTACAATCGATATTTTCTTTCGACTAATTTTTCGATCGGACGATGTCACGCAAACATCACAGTGCCCACAGTGCTCAATGCGTTTGGTATCTTTAAAGTAAGTTAAGATACCCGCATGCCTGCATTCACCGCCCTCGCAAAACTGAACCATGGCTTCAAGGGCTCTCCATTTGTTATCAGTAATCGAGCGAGGTGCTTTACTATTAATGATAAAATACGACTGGAGACCCTTGTCTTTTTTTGCATAGAGTAAAAGGCATGTTGAATTAAATCCATCTCGACCCGCTCTTCCAACTTCTTGATAATAAGACTCGACATTGGCTGGCATTTGATAATGAACCACCAATCTCACATTGGGATGATCCACCCCCATGCCAAACGCATTGGTGGCAATAAGAATTCGAACATTTTCTTTTTCGTATTGATCGTGGATAGATTCTCTTTCATCGGACGAAAGGCCCGCATGATAGTAGTCAATATCAGGAAATAAAGGCGCCAAGATCTCATGAAGCTCTTCGCATTTTTTCCGTGTTCCAGCGTATATAATAATTCTTCCTTCTTTTGTTTCTGACAAAGCAGCATGCAGAAAATTCAGTTTTTCTTGGTCATCCTCGCAATACTCCACCTGATAATACAAATTAGGCCGATAAAATCCGTGAACATGTTTAGATGGATTCTTGAGGTGAAGTTGATGCGCGATATCTGCTAAAACTT
>JAGRAY010000215.1 GCA_020434375.1 Bdellovibrionales bacterium
TCGAAAATGTTTACCTATTGGCGAGGATTCAGTAATCAAGAGTCATGAGTATACCGTTTGCCCATCGAGATCCCATCATTAAACTCAGGCATTTTACGCCCAAAGCTTACGATGACGCTATTGCGGCTGCAAGAACCTGCTACTCCATGGATGTGATTGAAGCTCAGTCCATCACTGAAAAACAACGTAATTATATTGGCCCCCTGACTTTCAATGCCGGACATCACACCGTTTATCAACACGCAACCTTTGAATTTAGCATGGAAAACGTTTCGCGCCAGTTCATTTGGTCAGTGCTCCACAGTTTTCCTTTTTACAACTCTGACCAACAGAGCCAACGCTACGTTCGAATGAATGAAATCAGAGCATTCCTGCCTCCTTTAGATGAAAAACCCTTGGAGATCTATCGAGAAGCCATCATTGAAAGCTTTAAAACCTATCAGGCGCTTGGAGAAATCCTTCTGGAAGATACTTTAAAGATCATGGGCGCCATTCGCCACTTAGACAAACACCCTCATTTAAGATTAAAAAAATCCGTCGCGAAAGAAGCTGATAAAAAAGCCATTGAAACAGCACGCTATGTTTTGCCCATCGCAACGCACGCCTCATTGGTTTATACGTGCTCAGGGTTGGTTCTTCACAGGCTATGGCGTCTAATGAAAACTGGAGATGTTCCCTACGAGGCTTCTAGAGTCATTTCAAAAATGGTTGAAGCTGCCAAAGCGATGGATCCTCTTTTTTTTGAAAAAATAGGTGACCCTCCCAAAGAAGCTGGTGATATTCCTGAGCAGTCCTTTTTGAATGCCTCAACGGATGGGAAATTTAAAAATGCCTTTGGAGACGAACCATTCGAGGATCATCAATTTGCGTCTCTACTAGACTACTCTGGTCAGGCTCAAAAAAACATTGCGACTTCCATTCGATATGCACTTGGACATTCTAGCGCGCATTTATCCGATGAGAATCTCGTCGACTTATGTCTCAATCCGAAGAAAAATCCCCTCAGGGTTGAAAAAGTTAATCTTGCGATGCATTCGCCCCTAATGCGATCGCTCCAAAATGTGCACTACACATTTATTAAACGTCTGAGTCACTCGGCCGATTCGCAAAACCAAAGGCACCGAACGGTTCCTGGTTCGCGTCCTTTTCTTCAACTCGTGGATTCACACTCTGCAGACTATTACACTCCTATGATTATTGAAAAAAATGCCAAAGCCAAAGAGGTCTTTGAAAAGCACATGGATTACATTTGGAAAACAAAGAACAAACTTCTGGATATGGGTGTTACCCGTGAGTTCGCACAGTATATTCTACCTAATGCCATGCGAGTCCGATTTGTTGAATCCGGCTCTTTAATCAATTTTTTGCACAAATGGACACTTCGAACTTGTCTCAATGCCCAGGAAGAAATCTTTCATGCTTCAATGGAAGAAGTCGACCAAGTCACAAAAGTTCATCCTTTTTTAAAAACATACCTAGGGCCACCGTGTGTGATCCGCAATGGCGTGGTGACGCCAAAGTGCACTGAGGGAGACCGTTTCTGCGGTGTCACCGTGTGGAAACAGTTTCCAAATATTGTTCGTCAGATTTAAGCTGCAAGTAGGTTGGATTTTACTTTTGACACTTGCAACCCGTTTGTTGCGCAGAGTTTAGTTCCGCTCGAAGAAGAGAAAAATTGATTTTGTAGGTTTCAGCTTCTTTTCGATTGAGGTTTCCTCGAATAACCGTTTTAAGTTTTTGCCGTTCAAATTTGTCGTTAACCTCTTCAATGCTGGCACGTGCCCGGTCAATTTTTTTTTCAAGCTCCAGGGCACATGTGCCATAGTCTTCAAATGTTTTGGCCCCAAGAATCTCGTGAGTCCAGCGATGGCAAGCACGATTTGCTGCTTCGGGTGAAACGACCTTAAAACTACTTTTGCCCTCCCGAATACCCGTTCCGCTCCCCATATTCCCACCTCTTGCGCCTCCAGAGGGAGAATCGTCGGGCGCCGCAAAATCAAACCCTTCAAACCCTGGTGGTGGATCTGATGGCACCCCATTAGGGGGAACCATGCCTGGAGGCATTCCATTTCCGCCAGGTGGCGTAGGCCATGCTGCATCCGGAGGGTTCAGGGTGGGCACCATGTCCTCATCTTGGGCGAAACTTGGCCAAGACAAGGCTACAAAGAAAATGTAACTCCCTAAAATAAATGTATTTTTAATATAGTCTTCTCTCACTCTTATGCTCCATAGCATTATAGTGCATTTTAAGTGCCAGGCAACGACGAAGATGGGCGTTTATCGACAGTCTTATATGAAGGCGCAATATGCTTGAATGCAAGAGAGCACTCTGATAATCCAACTGACCTATGCGGGATCAAACCATAGGCATTGTAGGCTTTGGAAACCAAGGCCGTTCATGGGCCCTCAACCTAAGAGATAGTGGTTGGAATGTTCACTTATTTCTCCGCCCCGATAGCTCCTCTCGAAAAAAAGCCCAAGATCTCGGCTTTCATTTGTTAAACCCTCAAAGTTTAAGAGAAATGCCTGTCCTGGCCATGCTTTTGCCCGACGATGCCATGCCAATATT
>JAGRAY010000216.1 GCA_020434375.1 Bdellovibrionales bacterium
GGAACTGTTGCAGACAAACCGTAATCGATGTATTTGTATTTTGCGCCGAGTGACGTTCGAATTTCGTTGGTCCACTGATAGCCTGGCAAGATAGAAACGCTCACATCTTTAATACCGACTTCTTCCGTTTTGATCACACCACTATAAATAGGAACCTGATCTTTTCTTGCCAGTGTCCAAAACCGAAATGAAAAATTACCATCGAAAATATTTTGCGCATCCATCGCGTAGAAAAATCGATTGAGGCGATTACCCCCCTGAAATGCTAACAAGGTTTTAACGCTCGGGAACAACAAATTACTTTCTCCAAATGCGGCACCAAAACTGTATCGACCGCTCCAAGCTTGCACAATGGGAAAAGCAAACCACAGCTGTTTTTCTGTAACGGTTACACGAATATCGGCCGTGCCATCGGGATTATTTCGAGAGGAAACATTCACTGATTGAAATAAGCCAGAGTTAACAAGTCTGTCATCAATCTGCTTTATAAGATTGGCATCCACGTAGCTTCGAGACGGCACGCTCATGATATTGAGAACGGTTTTTCGCTCGGTCTTTGTATTGCCAAATATGACAATAGCCCTAAGAGGGCCATCAGCGAAGACCGAGAAAGAGAAGACAAACAAAAAACTAACGACAAGCCTTACAAGGCTTTGACTCAAAGTTTGCCTTCCATAAATTGCCTGTATTGCTCTGAGTTCAAGTGAATACCAAAATAGAAAGGACCAAATTCACCGTAAAGTGCACTCGCTTCGTCAAATCTCATTTCATAGACAAGTTTTTTAAATACGAGAGGGTCTTGTGAAAACAAATCAACGCCCCATTCCCAGTCGTCAAAACCTATGCTTCCAGATATAACCTGAGTGACTTTGCCCGCATATTTTCTGCCAATCATGCCGTGCTCTCGCATCATATCTTGTCTTTTTTTCATCGGCACGGTGTACCAATTGACATTCTCTCCACGTTTTTTATTCATGGGGTAAAAACACACATAGGGATGGTTTGGAATATCGGTATAAAGTCTATTTTTAATACGCTCACGCTGTTCAGACATACTTTCTGCCCAAGCTGCGTTCCACTCGTCCGTTTCGGGACTCAGCTCTTGCGCCAAGAGTTTCTCTTCGAGTTTGACGGTAAATTCGTACATCCCCAGCTCAACAACCGATACATATGAATTAACTTTTTCGATATAGTTTGCAAACTCTGTTTGCGCAAAAGTATTTTGAACAGAAAGCAGTTCATCGTAGGTCGACTTAAAGTGAATCGCTAAGATATCTCCTTTATGACCTAAAACTCCGTAATAGGCCGTACGAAAGCCTTCTTTGTTTTGCTCAGCTTGAAAAGCAGCCCACTCGTCAGCTAATTTCATTTTTTTCTCAGGTGACACTTCTTTTAATTTTTTCCAATCAACTCTAAAAAACTCGTGAAGAAGAGCCCACCCTTCAAAGGTTTCTGGAACACGCACAAACTGATCTTGTAAATTCATATGGTTTTCTCCCTAAGAGGCATTTTGTCCGTGACATTTCTTATATTTTTTACCTGAACCACACGGGCAGGGGTCATTTCGTCCAATTTTTTCTGTTTCGCGACGAACAGTCATGACAGGTTTTGGTGCACTCTGTTCTTGGTCGCTTCTCTGCGCTTGAGGTTCTGGTGTTGGTACATCGCCTCGACCAAGCTCCATGCGTTGACGTCGTCTGGCCTGAATAAATCTTTCAGCAGCATCGGTGTTTTCTTGTGCCAATTGAATGTGAAAAAACCTTTCTACTGTATTTTCTTTCACCATATAAATAAGTTCATCAAATAGTTCAAAGGCACGCTTTCGATAAACAACCAACGGATCTCGTTGCGCATAGCCTTCGAAACCAACAGCCTCTTTTAAATAATCCATATTGAGTAGATGATCTTTCCAGAGTGCATCGATGGTTCGAAGTTTGATTTCTCTTTCAACCATACGAGAAATTTCATCGCCGATTTCTTTTTGTTTTTCTCCGTATCTAGTCTTAACGCTGTTCATGAGTTGCTCAAAAAGTGCATCTTGCGTTTTAGGCTCTAAATTTGAGGGATCTAACGAAACGTCAACGCCATAAATACGTTTAAACTCATCTTTTGCTACGTCCCAATCCCACTCATCGACTGTACGCCGACCATGAGAAACACGAAGAACAAGTTCTTCGGTCACGTCACCCATATCTTGATTCATTAAATTTTGAATGTCTTCCTGGCCAAGTACACTTTTTCGAAGCGCGTAAATAATTTTACGCTGTTGGTTCATGACATCGTCATATTTTAATAAGTGCTTACGAATATCAAAGTTATGCCCTTCGACTCTTCGCTGGGCACCTTCGATTGCTCGCGTTGTCATTTTATGTTCGATGGCTTCGCCATCTTTCATTCCTGCCCAATCTAAAATCTTTTGAACACGATCACTGGCAAAAATTCTCATGAGATCATCTTCCAAAGACAGGTAAAAACGAGATTCTCCGGGGTCACCTTGCCGACCCGATCGACCTCGAAGCTGATTGTCTATTCTTCGTGCCTCATGCCGTTCCGTACCAA
>JAGRAY010000217.1 GCA_020434375.1 Bdellovibrionales bacterium
CTGGCATTTAGCTAGTAATTGAGGTAAAATATCTCTAATGGAAAAGAAAGTATTCTTGTTTAATTTCTTTACAACCCGCTGAGCGAGGCCATTTAGCAATGTACTTAAAACCTCGCACCAAGCGAGGTTTTTCTATTCAGATAAGGTAAAATGGAATACATATGGAAGAAATTCAAAAAACACGAGAACTACTACTAGAAAAGTTAGAATCCCTAGAAGAGAAACGGTCAATTTTACGTGCACCTGAGCTTCGGGCGCTTTACGGAAAAATTAAAGATCAGCCAGAAGATCAACGTTCTGCATATGGCCAAGCTATCAATCAATTGAAACAAGATTTAGAAAATATTGTTTCAGATATTGGACTAAAGACAATAGACAATAGGCACCCAATTGATGTAACGGCTCCATTTGATGTGAATGCTGCGCTTCCTGAGTTACTGCCAACAGAAAACGGTACAATTCATCCGATCACCGCAGAGATTGAAAAAATTACCGATATTTTTTACCGCATGGGTTTTGAGGTATCGGAATCTCGCGAGATTGATGATGAATATCATATGTTCACCAGCCTCAACTTTCCCGAAGGTCATCCAGCTCGTGATGATTACGACACATTTATGACAGAAGAGGGGTTTGTTGCACCAGCACATACATCCACCATGCAGAACCGCATTATTAAAGCGAGGAAGGAAAAATTAGAAGATGGTGAGTCAATTGCTGTTTTGGCAGTTGATAGGGTTTTCCGCAACGAAGATTTAGATGCTCGCCACGAACATACTTTTCATCAGGCAGAAGGTATTTATGTTGGTAAAAATATTACAGTAGGTAATCTAGTGGCAACTCTCAAAACATTTCTGACCACCTACTTTGGAAAAGAAGTGCAGACCAAAATTACCCCATTTTACTTTCCATTCACCGAACCAAGTTTTGAATTTTCTCTTTCTTGCCCATTCTGTGAAGACGGCGAAGATTGTCGCGTTTGCTCAAGCGAACGCTGGATTGAGCTTCTCGGTTGCGGCATGATCCATCCGAATGTATTAAAAGAAGCCGGCGTTGACCCAGAAAAATACACCGGTTTTGCCTGGGGCTGTGGCATCGAACGCCTCGTCATGATGCGTTACAACATTGAGGACATTCGCCATTTCAACAGTGGCAAATTAGCATTCTTAAGGCAATTCAAATGAGCAAACAAAAAAATAACTCCCATGGGCCAAAAGCCTTTAGGGAGCAATTATTGGTAGGCATGAGCGGTCGGTTCGAAACCTTAGGCCGTATCCTATCATCGTTGGCTGCGTGTATTATCAGCTTTCGCCACCACGCTATCACCACTATAGCTCTGTTATTTTATCAAAAGTATAAGCAAAAATCTACAAAAAGGGTAATAGTATGAAAAAGAATCAATTAACCACAACACACGCCTTCATTGATGCGGCAAATTTACACACCGCCATCAAACGCGCTAACTGGGATATAGATTATGCTCGTTTGCGGATTTGGCTTACGGATGCGCTACATGTTGACAAAGCCTATTTATTCATTGGTTTAATTCCGCAAAATTATCAACTTTATCACGATCTTCAAGAGGCCGGCTACGAGCTTGTGTTCAAGCCGACGATTACCGACCCAGATGGCGGGGTAAAAGGTAATTGTGATGCGGATCTTGTTCTGGAGGCAACAAGGGGATATTACGAAGATAAATATGATAAAGCGGTTATTATTTCAAGTGACGGTGACTTTCATGGCTTGGTTAGGTTCTTAAAGAAGAAAGGCGTGCTCAAAACATTGATCTCACCTTCGAGAAACTGTTCGATTTTGCTGAAACGTCTGAATACGAAGATTGTCTACCTTGATGAAATCAAGCCACGCTTAGTAAAAAATGTTACTAAAAAGAAAAGACCCCCATTGACGACTGGCCATCAACAGGGTTCTCTTCGTGGTAATACAAAAAGTGTAGCGAAAAATGTCAAAAAAGTCAATGTACCTCAGCTGAAGAAAAGCAAAAACTCCCCTCTGCAAAGAAGAGCGCCCTCGGATGTGAAACCCAAACAGTCTCAAAAGAAACCATCAGATATGAATAGCGTAGCAATAAAGACCAAGAAAAAACAGGAGAAAAAGTGATGGATAGTCAACTGGTAGAAAAATCAATCAGAGAATTAATTACAAAAACGCCACATCTTTCTTTAGCTACTGTTAGTGAAGACAGGCCTTGGGTCTGTGAGGTTCATTTTGCGTATGATGATGAGTTGAATCTCTATTTTGTTTCAAAATTATCTACTCGTCACTGCCAAGAAATTGCTAGCAATCCCTACGTTGCTGGCAATATTATCAAGCAGCATCCACTGACCGAAGCGCCAAGTGGTCTGTACTTTGAAGGTATGGCGGAAGAGATAATCCCAAGTGAAGAAGATGTCGTTCGCTATTGCACTGCGCTCGGTCGTGACATTACACAACTTAAAGTACAGCTATCAGAACCAAACGGTCGACGTATGTTTAGAATAAAAGTATCAAACTGGGCAGTCTTCGGCAATATTGACGGAAGCGGTCATGC
>JAGRAY010000218.1 GCA_020434375.1 Bdellovibrionales bacterium
TACCCAACGCGCACTCCTGCTAAGCCATGAGCTTTTGAAAATGTTCTTAATACCAAAAGATTATCTCGTTGATAGTTCAGGCCATTGGGGTAGTCGTCAGTTGACTTGGCATATTCAAAATAAGCCTCATCTAAAACAATCAAAATATGATTCGGAATTTTGTCTAAAAATGTTTCCCACTGAGTTTTGTTGAAATAGGTTCCCGAAGGGTTGTTTGGATTCGAGAGATAAATAATTTTTGTTTGTGGTTGTATTGACTCGTAAATGCGATCCAGATCATAAGCATGTTGTTTGAGTGGAACACGTCTTAGTAGCTTGTTGAGTTTTTTAGCAATAACATAAATGCCTATAAAACTGCCATCGGAGGTGAGGATCTCATCATCTTGAGAGAGGAACGATATTGAAAGATATTCCAAGATAGCGTCACTGCCATGGGCGCAAACAATACGATTTTCGGAAATGGAATAAAAATCTGAAAGTTTGCGCACAAGCTTTGTTGCGGTGGGGTCAGGGTAAATATGACAAGAATCAAGGTGAAGCCTAATAGCTTCCATGGCCTTAGGTGATGGACCAAGAGGGTTTTCATTTGACGCCAATTTGGCAAACATTCTTGGTTTAATCGCCAAGGTCTGAATGTCTTCGAGCGATCTTCCTGATCGATAAGGGACTAGTGTTTGAATGTGACGCGGAATCTCTACCATGGTCATCTCTTAATTAACTTCCTCTAGCCACGATTTGGAATAATTGGAGTCACTGAGAGTTTCTACAATAGAGGCGATATTTAACGGTGCAAAGGTGTCGATCATGACTGCGTACTCATGGGTTTTTGTCTGACCCACTGAGGCTTCTGTTTTTCCAGGTTGAGGCCCATGAGGAAGTCCCATGGGATGAAGCGTAATAGATCCCTTTTCAATGCCTTTTCGAGACATAAATTCACCGTCGACGTAGTAAAGAACTTCGTCTGAATCGACATTGGTATGAAAATAAGGGGCTGGAATGGCTTGAGGGTGAAAGTCAAAAAGTCGAGGCACGAAATTACAAACGACAAAATGAGGGGTCGAAAAAACCAGGTGAACCGGGGGCGGCAGATGAATTTGACCCACCTTGGCGGCGAAATTGTCTATATGAAATGCAAACGGATACTCATAGCCATCCCAACCAATCACATCGTAGGGGTGGTGATCCCAGGTTTGAATCGATAGTTTTCCCCCAACTTTAAGCTTAACTTTGAACTCTCCTTTTTGATCAAAAGGCTTGAAATACTCTGGTGGTCGCAAATCTCTTTCGCAATAGGGGGCATCTTCTCTGAGCTGCCCGTATGAATTGCGATACTCCTTGGGAATCGAAAACATATCAGGCGACTCGATGATGAGTAATTTGGTGTCGGTATAGTCTTGGAACTCAAGCGTATAAATGGTTCCCTTAGGAATCACCAAGTAATCTCCTGGTGTGAAGCTAATTTGACCAAATTCTGACCAGAAAATACCTTGGCCTTTGTGAACAAAAATAAGTTCGTGAGCAAAAGCATTTTTGTAAAACGCATCAGAAGCTTTTGAGGGTTTAGCTGTCGATATCCAGATATGATCGTTCCACAGAAGATTTTCTCGCGCAGAGAAAAAGTCACCCTTTGGTGCCTCATAGCGTTCTGTGTGAAATAAGTGCCATTTTAGTGGAACATTTTTCCAGGGTTCTGGCTTTGGAAGATTTTGTTCTTCAATTTTTAAAACTCTCGTGGGCATTCGAAGTCGATAGCGGTTGGAGTAAATACCTGAAAAACCAGATGTGCTAAAGAGTTCTTCACGATAGAGTGATTTTCCGTCAGGCTTGTAAAAAGTGATATGACGTTTTTGGGGAATGGAGCCTTTCTGAACATAAAAAGGCATTAAAGATTTCCTCGCAAGTCTTGTTCACGTTCGATGGCTTCAAAAAGTGCTTTAAAGTTTCCGTGTCCAAAACCCTGGCTTCCCTCACAGCGTTGAATAATCTCAAAGAAAAATGTTGGGCGATCACCGATTGGCTTGGTAAAGAGTTGTAATAGATAGCCGGTTCCAAGGATGTCTTCAACGTCACACAGAATGCCAAGCTCTTGAAGATCACTTAGGTTTTCTCTAATGCGAACCCCTTTAAATTTTAACTCGTCATAGTATGTGGAGGGAACCGTTAGAAACTCAACACCATTTTTACGCATCGCTCGAATAGTTTCTAAAATATTGGGTGTGCTGATTGCAATATGTTGAATTCCCGAGCCGTGGTACTGTTCTATAAATTCTTGTATCTGTGATTTCTTTAAACCGGCTGCGGGTTCATTAATAGGATTTTTAATCACATTGTCTTTGGATCGAACGACTTTTGACAAGAGTGCAGAATATTTGGTTGAAATATCACCTGGACCAAAGTGAATAAACGTTTCAAAGTCGAGTGTGTTTTCAAAATAAGCAGCCCATTGATCCATTTCATTTTCGCGCACATTGCCTACTATGTGATCAAAAGAGTCTAAAAGTGTATCTTGAGCGCTCGCTTTAAAAC
>JAGRAY010000219.1 GCA_020434375.1 Bdellovibrionales bacterium
CCAATGAAGAAGCTCGACTGACCTATATATCAGCGACCTCTGAAGTAAATCATAAAGACCCTTCCATGGTTGTCGATATTGGTGGAGGGTCCACCGAAATTACATGGGGCCTTGGCTCAAGATTTGATGGTGGACGAAGTCTAAAATTTGGAACCGTTAAGTTATTTGAAGGACCTTTAGATTCTAAAGAATTACCGTCGATTGAACAACTTGATCTTGCGCGCTCTGAAATTGATACTTACCTAAAGCGGGTCACGCCACTTGGTAACTTGAATCATTATTACGGAACAGCCGGAAGTTTCACCCATTTGGCAGCCCTGGACTTGAAGTTAGAAAACTACTCTCCCGACGCGATTCACGGCCATAGACTTACAAAAGAGTCACTGGATTTCTGGATACAAAACCTCTCAACAATGCCTAAAGAAGAGAGAAATCTGCTTCCAGGTGCAGATCCTGAGCGCGGAGATCTCCTTCTTGCAGGAAGCCTCATTATCGAAAGGCTCTTTATAAAGTTTAAAAATCCCGATTTTCAGGTTGTGGATCGTGGTGTGCGATATGGAAAACTCTTTGATATGCTCAGAGGTTTCACGCCCCCTGTGCAGTTCGCTGCGTAAATGTTTACTTTTTTGGTAGGGTATTATAGAAATTTGAACTATGGGAATGTACATCGAAAAGGCACGACTTGCTGCAAAGTATTATCGTAATCGATTTCAAAAACGTCCTGTCTCCATTAACCTGGAAGTTACCAAACGCTGCAATGCCACCTGTGACTTTTGTGACTATTGGAAGACCAAAAAAGAAAATGTCATTGATGACTATGGTCCCATTGTTAAAAAAATTGACCCCATGATGATTACCATCACAGGAGGTGAGCCGATGCTTCGTCCAAACCTTCCTGAGATCATTCAAAATATCAAAAAAGCTGTACCTGTCAGCTACCTGGCCATGATTACAAACGGTTCACTGATGAACCACAAAAAGGCCAAGGAATTATATGATGCAGGGCTAAGGCAGGTGTCATTTTCAATTGATTTCATCGATGATCGACACGATAAAAGCAGAGGCATCCCAGGTCTTTGGAGGCATTTGTCTGAATTGATTCCGACACTGCCGAGTATTGGCTTTGACTCTGTAAATCTCAACTGGATTATTCGAGAAGAAAGCTTAAATCAAACAAAGGCCGTAGCAGAACTCGCAAAAGACTGGGGCGTCAATGTTACCTACACCGCTTACAGCGATCTCAAGAATATGAACGATCGACACTTTCTTTCAGACGATAACCTAGAAGCATTCCCAGGACTCATCGATGACCTTCTCGCGTTTAAACGAAAAAACAAAACTATCCGATCATCGGATTATTTTTTGGAAATGATGCCAAGGTTTTACAAGCATGAACAGATTTCAGGTTGTCCTGCTGGACTTAGATGGGTGCAAGTTACCCCTGAGGGATGGTTTAAGCCGTGTTCAGAGCTACCACCTGTGGTTTTTTGGGATAAGTATGATCACAAAAAGAGCTTTCAATCTCAGGAATGCACGCTGTGCTGGTACGGTTGCCGCGGCGAAGCTCAAACCCCTATGAATTGGAAACGCATTCGCGAATTTATTTAGCCTTGTGAAGCTGCAAAGCCTTCTCACGTTTTCGGGTTTTTTGTCAGTATGTTCTCTTTTAGCTTGCTCAAATTCAAGTCCAAAACTTGTGGTTCTCGATGTGAGAACTCAACCTCAAAGCATTCAACTCTCTGGAGGATCCAGCGGGAAAAACTTTTGGATCATTCCGTTTTCCTCACAAGATCATACCGACCGTTTGTCTAGTTTTGCCTTAAGTAGCATTCACGATGCAAATTCATTAGTGCCAAAAATACTACGGCAAAAAATTCGTTTGGAACAAAACCTTCGCGACGATCTTGTTTTGCATCACCAGCATCTTTTATCCTATCTAAACTCGCCTGATCAATCGATTCAAGCCTTGTATCATCGCCCTGAGCCCATTCGTGCACAAACCGTTCAAAACTATATGCTCTACTCACCGTTTTCAGATGAATTAGGTGCTCAAATTGAAGGGGTTCTTAAAGCGTCTTCTTTTGTAGCCAATATCTATGTAGACTCTCGATATGAAACAACCGTTTCCAGCGAAGTCGCTTCACGCCTACTCAACAACTTTTCAAGCATCACGCTCCCTCGCCTAAGGCAATTATTTGGAGTTGAGTCTGACATCGATGGTTCCGGAAAAATCGATATCTTTCTTTCGTCCAAACTCAAACTTGGAGAGTCGGTTGTTGGATTTTTTAGACCTTCGGATCTCTTGCCAAGCTTGGATCGCGAAAGCAACGAGCGAGAAATACTCTATGTAAGAATTCCCGACGATACACTTCCCATCGAACTCTTTGACGCAACCATAGCGCACGAGGCTTTCCATTTAATTAATTTTAATCAAAAAACACTCCAAAATTTATTAAGAACTCAAGGTCGAAGTCTTATTTTTGAAGATACTTTTCTCAATGAGG
>JAGRAY010000021.1 GCA_020434375.1 Bdellovibrionales bacterium
TGGAGCGCAGCGACGGAGCCAGTAGGCAACTTCCAAAATTTACTTTGGTGTTTCAACTTATATTTAATTTACTATATAAAAGACTATTATGAGGACTCGTGTCGCCCGCTCAATGGCTTTGCCTATGGGAAGTTTAGTCTGAGAAGTCTGGTGTGTGAAGAGTTGGGCCTTGCTCAACATACAATCGCTCCACTTCTTTCAAGCTTCCAGAAAAATTTATTTGAAAAACGCTGCTCGCGCTAGTTAATGGATTTGTCGTTGTTCAAAAACGGTGTGCAATTTTGCTTTTAGGCGTTCTTCGAGTTGTCTCACTCTCTCGCGTGTGACGCCAAACTCTTTACCAGCAGTCTCCAGCGTCATGGGCGTATCGGATAAAAGTCTGTGTTCTAGTAAATAACGTTCTCTAGGCTTTAACTCATCATAAATGGAGTCGAGTGTTTCGCGAACCCTGGCTTTTGTGTCTTCCTCGATGAGCTTGGCTTCTGCATTTGGAACATGGTCGGGTAAAGTTTCGCCAAAAGAACTATCATCTTCCGTAAACATAGGTTGATCCATGCTTACATCCCGTGTCTGAATTTGATGTAACGCTTGATCAAATTCAGATTGAGATACGTTTAAGGCGGCAGCAAGCTTTTTTCGAGAAGGAGGTTCTTCCGGTGACATTAAAGATATTTTGCGTCGTGCCTTCTGTAGACTGGAAAAAAGTTTTCTCTGGACACGTGTGGTGCCTGTTCTGACAATGCTCCAAGAGCGCAGAACATATGCCTGAATATAGGCTCGTATCCACCATACTGCGTATGTAATAAGCCTATAGCCTTTACGGGGATCAAATTTATCAAGGGCATGAAGCAGTCCCATATTGCCTTCTTGTGCTAATTCGGGAAGTTTAAAACCGTACTTGGTGTACTCTTTTGCAATTTTTATGACAAATCTCAAATTTGACAAAACGAGCTTTTGTCCAGCCTCTCGGTCGCGTGTTTCAAACCAAGTATGGGCGAGTTTGTTTTCTTCTTCTTTAGAGAGCACAGGAACCGACGAAACATCTTTTAAATAGAGATCAAAGCTATCTCGTTGAAGAACTGGTCTTTTATGTTTTTGTGGCAAGTTTTTCATATAAACGCTCTCTGGCTAATTTAGTTCCCAACTCATGAAAGTCAAGACCCAATCTATATTGCAATTATATCATAGAGAGAAGGCAATAAACCGCGAGCCACCCTCAGTGGTTTCGATAAGCAAGAGAACAGAGTCTCCTTTTTTCAATTCTTTCAATAGGTTATCGTAAGTCGTTTTATCGGTAACTTCCTTTTGATTGACTTCCAAGATAAGGTCGCCTCGGCGAATCCCTTTCTCGGCGGCGGGGCTCGATGAATCCATGGAAATGACACGAACGCCTTTTTTGGTGTCTTTGGGCTTGGTGGTGATGAGCCCTAATTTGTCGAAGCTAGGTTCTTCTTCTCCATCTGGTTTTTTGCTGGAGGCTCGTGCCTCTTCTTCCTTTGAGCTTTGGAGTTTACCGAGAACAGGGTGAAGTTTTATGGTCTTTCCATTTCGAATAACAGTTACAGTGACTTTCTTGCCTACGGGTTGATTGGCGATGAAAAGAGGAAGTTCATTTGAATCTCTGATCTGTTTGCCTTCAACTTCAATAATAACGTCGCCTTGTTTGAAACCTGCTTTTTCTGCAGGACTGTTTTTTTGAATATCGGCAACAAGAGCGCCCTGACGATTTTTTAGATTTAAAGATTTAGCGATTTCGGGATCAATTTTTTGGATGTATACGCCAAGCCATCCTCGAGTGACCGACCCTTTTTCTTGCAGTTGTTTTACAATCGATTTTGCAAGATTGATCGGAATAGCAAAACCAATACCTTGTCCCCCAGCTACAATCGCTGTGTTTATTCCGACCACTTTAGCGTCAAGATTAAGCAATGGACCACCGGAATTTCCTGGATTAATTGAAGCATCGGTTTGAATAAAGTTATCGTATGGGCCCGCACCAATTGTTGTCCGTTCTTTCGCGCTCACGATACCTTGAGTAACGGTATGTGAAAGGCCAAATGGATTTCCAATGGCGACAACAATTTCTCCAACTTCAAGCGCGTCTGAATCACCTAATTGAAGAGGATGTAATTTCTCCTTTGGATTAATTTTAATGAGTGCGACATCCGTTTTTGGATCTGTACCTACAACAGTGGCCTTGTACTCGGTATCTTTGCCGATCGTCACAGTGATTTCTGAAGCTTTTTCAACGACGTGATTGTTCGTCACGATGAGGCCATCTTCTGTTAAGATGAATCCGGAACCCAGGCTAGGTCTTTTTACTTCGGGCTCTTCTTGGGCATCGTTTTCACCAAAAAAGTGTCGAAAGAGATCATCGCCAAAAAAGTCTTCAAACGGAGAACCGCGAAAACCCTTTGGGCCTCCTTTGATCACTTGTGTGGTGCCAATATTTACAACGCCGGGATCGGCAGTTTTGGCAATTTTGATAAAACTATTGGTGGCAATAGCTTGATTGTTCCATGGTACGGTATTCTCAGCTTGTGGCCGTGGAGCTTCTGTTTCCCATGGTTCATCAGAAGATGAAGATTTTTTTTCGAAGCCAGGGAACTTGTCGCAGCCTTGAAGCATCAATGCTTGAAACGTCAATAATAGACCGCTAATTAAAAACCCAAGTATAAAGACCGATGTTTTCTTGCTATATCTCATAATGATTCAATCTGCCTGCCATTAGGCGGTCTAAATACCAGATTCATTGAAGAAAACAACATTGCGGAAGTGGACAAATCGGCTTGGGTGCCTATATAAAAGCCACTCATGAAAAATCAGAAATATAAGACCATTTTAAACTACCTAATTTTGGTCATTTCAGCGCTGCTTCTTTGGGGTATTTTTACCACTCCTGTAGATCAAAATCAGATTCCATACAGTGAGATGAAACAAAAAATTAGATCGGGAGCTTTTAGTAAGGTTAAGCTTACAGAGAAGCTGGTTGTCGGAGAACTAAAAGACACCCGTACTAAAGGCCAGTCAGATAAAGTCGAAAAAGAAGATTCACAAAAAAGTAAGGTTCAGTCTCTTGCAAGTTCGTCAAAAACTTTGGTTTCAACAAGGTTAGACAACGATCCTGAGTTGATCAAACTTCTAGACGAAACTGCCACGCAGTACGAAGTTGAAACAAAAAATACAATGTTAGCTAGTTTGCTTTACACGATTTTGCCTCTTCTTTTATTTTTCATGTTTTGGACTTTTGCATTTAGAAAAGCCGGACCAGGTTCTGAGATGATGCGCTTTGGCAAGAGTAAGGGCAAAGTAAAAGCTGAGTCAGATTTGAAGCTAACATTCGACGACGTTGCCGGACAAGATGAAGCCAAAGAAGAGCTCAACGAAATTGTAGAGTTTTTAAGTGAGCCTGAGCGTTTTACGCGCCTGGGTGGCAAATTGCCCAAAGGAATTTTATTGGTAGGTCCTCCAGGAACGGGAAAGACACTGCTTTCAAAAGCGGTGGCTGGAGAGGCAAAAGTTCCTTTTTTTCATATCTCAGGATCTGAGTTTGTCGAAATGTTTGTGGGTGTTGGCGCTGCCAGAGTGAGAGATTTGTTTATTCAGGCGAAAGCAAAAGCCCCTTGTATTATTTTTATCGACGAGTTGGATGCGGTGGGTAAAGCTCGAGGCGTTGGTGCTTTTGGAGGGCACGATGAAAGAGAGCAAACGTTAAATCAATTGCTCGTCGAAATGGATGGTTTTGATAGTAAGGTTGGTGTGATTATTATGGCGGCGACCAATCGACCCGAGACTTTAGATCCTGCGCTTCTTCGTGCAGGACGGTTTGATCGTCAAGTGTTGGTGGGGCGCCCCGACTTAAAAGAGCGTGAGGCCATTTTAGAATTACATGCAAAAAAAGTAAAATTAGACAATGACGTCAATTTAGAAACTGTTGCCAAGGGTACGCCGGGAATGGTTGGGGCAGACCTCGCAAACGTTGTCAACGAAGCGGCACTACTGGCTGCACGATCAAATGCACAGGCGGTTCATATGAAGCATTTTAACGACGCAGTTGAAAGAATTTTAGCGGGACTTGAGAAAAAGAAACGAGTGATCAATAAGCATGAAAAACAAATTGTGGCTCACCATGAAGCAGGTCACGCGCTGATTGCAGCTTTGAAAAATTCAACGGACAAGGTTCATAAAATATCTATCGTACCAAGAGGCGTCGGGGCCCTAGGCTACACATTGCAGCTCCCAACAGAAGATCGGTACTTAATGACGAAGCAAGAGCTTTTGAATAAGATTGATGTTTTGCTAGGGGGGCAAGCTTCGGAATCTATTATTTTTGGTGATATTTCGACAGGCGCATCAGATGATCTTTCTCGTGCGACTGAAATCGCACGAAGTATGGTTACCCAATATGGAATGGGTAAGACGCTTGGTCCGGCAACTGTTGAGCGAGAAAGAAATGCTCTTTATATGGATCAAAGTGGCGCTTCTATCGGTAAAAACTTTAGTGAGGAAACCGCAAGACAGATCGATGAGGAAATTAAGACGATTATGAAAGATCGGATGACAATGGTTAAAGCCCTTCTCACAGAGAAACTGGTGATACTCAAAGAAATTGCAACGACCCTTCTGGAGAAGGAAGTTTTAGATGACGAACAGTTCCAAGCTATTTTAACGAGGCATGGCATTCTTGGTTCTTCATCGGCAGCTTAGACAAGAAAAATGAGGGCCTTGGACCGCGTTCGAGATCTCAAAGTGTTTGCCAAGCAAATCGGATGCGATCATCTCGGGATAACGAACGCTGCGGAACCCGAAGACTACCATCGTTATCTTTCTTGGATTCAAAAAGGATATGCTGCCGATATGCACTACATGGTTGAAGGAGAACGCGTTAGAAAGCGCGGCAATCTTTCTCTTGTTTTGCCGGGGGTTCAGTCAGTCATTGTGGGACTTTTTAAATATCCGGCGCCAGCGCAGTATTCCTCAGAGTTGAAGTTTGCACGATATGGTTGGGGAGAAGATTATCATCTCATTGTGAAAAACAAACTTCACCAATTGATCGAATGGTTAAAAACGACAGATGATCAACCTTATGACTACAAGGCTTATGTCGATACGGGTCCCATTTTGGAAAGAAGTCTTGCCGAGCGTGCTGGTGCAGGATGGATTGGTAAAAACACGTGTTTGATTCATCAGGAGCTTGGCTCGTATGTATTTATAGGTGAAATTCTTACATCTCAAAATTTGCCTACGGATAATCATGGCATGAATCACTGTGGTACATGTACGCGATGTATTGATGCGTGCCCAACCCATGCTCTTGAAAAACCTTACGAATTAAATGCTGAAAAATGTATTTCCTATCAGACGATAGAAAATCGTCAGGAACATATTCCGAGTCATATTTCAGAAAATTTAAATGGTTGGGTTGCGGGATGCGATATTTGCCAAGAGGTTTGCCCGTGGAACCAAGATCTCAATGAAAAACCTACTAGCGCATTGTTTTCTAAAAGTGCCTACGTCGATATGCCAAAGAAGGACTTATTGGCATTAGAAAAATCTCAATTTGATGACCTATTTCAAAAAAGCAGCTTTAGAAGAATCGGACACTCGAAATTTATGAAGACTCTGGCTATTGTCAAATAATCGCTTGGAAGTCCCAGAAGTTACTTTCCTGTTGCGCTTGAAGCTAAGAGGCGTATGATGCGCTCAAATTAGGTATGGACGAAATTTTAGACGATTATAAAGTAACGCAACTCCCTTTAAATAAAGGGCTTGTGGTGGCTCATGGAACTAAAATTCATAGTGTTCTTCAGTTCATGCGTGAGCAAAAAACAGGCTGTATCTTGATCAAAAAGGGAGATAAGTATACCGGCATTTTTACAGAGCACGACTTTGTTCGCTTGTTGTTTGAAAAACATTCGTGGGATAAGTCTATTGAAGATGTAGCGACGCCAAATCCTTGGGTGATTCAGTCAGATATGCATCTTAAAGACGCAATTGTTCTAATGAAGGAAAAAAACATTCGCCATATTCCGGTTTTTGAAAAAACGGAGAGTTTAGTAGGGGTGCTATCCGTTCGTAGCGTGATTAAGTTGATCGCGGAACACTTTCCAGCCGACGTAATGAACTTGCCGCCTCGGCTTCATAAAGATCCAAAAACCCCAGAGGGAGGATAGTTAAAATGTCAGGTACAGCTCATAAATCGAGCGAAGAAAAATCCAGTAAACAAGTTAAACCAGCAGAGCTTTCTGGCGGCGACTCAAAGGCCACACTCGAAGAATTAGATACGGTTACTATAAGGTTTGCAGGGGACTCCGGAGACGGGATGCAGCTTACCGGAACACAATTTACAAATACCTCTGCGATTATTGGAAATGACATTGCAACTTTCCCTGATTTTCCAGCAGAAATTCGTGCGCCGGCAGGGTCGCTGCCAGGTGTTAGTGGTTTCCAAATTAATTTTTCCAGTCACGATGTTCGCACTCCCGGAGATGTTCCGAACGTTTTGGTCGCAATGAACCCTGCAGCACTGAAAGTGCACCTGCATGATTTAGAAAAAAATGGAATTTTAATTCTTAATACCGATGCCTTTACGGAAGTAAATTTAAAGAAGGCGAGTTATAAGAGCAATCCACTTAAAGATGGAACGCTGTCTTCGTATCGATTATTTGAGGTGCCTATTACCGCTTTAAACGGTGAAGCTTTGAAAGACTTACCTCTTTCGAAGAAGGAAATGGATCGGTGTAAAAATTTCTTTGCCTTAGGTTTGATGTATTGGATGTATAGCCGCACAATGGACCCCACGTTAAAGTGGATTGAATCTAAGTTTGGCAAAAAGCCCGATATTGCTGAAGCCAATAGACGCGCACTAAAAGCTGGTTACAATTTTGGCGAGACAACTGAAATGTTTTCGCATCATTTTAATGTTCCTCAGGCCAAACTTACGCCAGGAACGTATCGACAAGTTACAGGGAACCAAGCGTTGGCGTTGGGCTTAGTGGCGGGAGCACAATTTGCTCGCAAGTCGCTTATTTATTGCAGCTATCCAATTACGCCAGCAAGCGATATTTTGCATGACTTGTCTGCTCTCAAAAATTTTGATGTCAAAACAATTCAAGCTGAAGACGAGATTGCTGCCATTGGTGCAGCGATAGGCGCCTCGTTTGGTGGGCAGCTGGGAGTTACAGGAACCAGTGGACCTGGTTTGGCGCTTAAGTCCGAAGCTCTCGGATTAGCGGTTATGGCTGAACTTCCTCTTGTTGTGGTCAATGTGCAACGCGCAGGTCCTAGCACGGGTATGCCTACCAAGACAGAGCAAGCTGACTTATTGCAGGCGATGTTTGGTCGAAATGGTGAATGTCCTCTAGCTATTTTAGCGCCAGCAACACCCAGTGAGTGTTTTTTCTATGCGATTGAGTCTCTTCGAATCGCTACAAAATATATGTGTCCGGTTATTTTACTAACAGATGGTTTTTTGGCAAACGGTGCAGAACCATGGGCCATACCAGATATTGAGACATTCAAAAAGTTCGAAATCAAGCATCTCGTGGATGCTAATAATTTTCAGCCTTATCAGAGAGACGATAAAACCTTGGCGCGCCCTTGGGTCATGCCAGGAACCAAAGGTCTTGAGCACCGCATTGGTGGTCTTGAAAAGCAAGATATCACCGGTAATGTTAGCTATGATCCTGAAAATCATGAAAAGATGACTAAACTCAGGGCTTCTAAGATTGAGCGTATCACTCAAGAAATTGGAGACACGGTTATTTCAGGAAAGTCTTCGGGAAAAGTTTTGGTGGTTGGTTGGGGTAATACCTACGGAGCCATTACAACGGCTGTAGAAAGACTTCAAAAAGAAGGCAAAAGCGTTTCAAGTATACATCTCAGACATTTAAATCCATTTCCAAAAGACCTCGAAAAGATCTTTTCAAGTTTTGAAAAGATCTTGGTTCCAGAAATAAATATGGGACAACTTCGAATGTTGCTTCGAAGTAAATATCTCGTGGATGCCATAGGATACAATAAGGTCCAAGGGCAACCCATGAAAATATCCGAAGTTAAAAAAGCTATTGAGGAGCTATTATGAGTGCGCAATTAAATCTGAGTCGTGAAGATTTTGTTTCAGATCAAGAGGTGCGTTGGTGTCCTGGTTGTGGTGACTATGCCATCTTAGCAACAGTTCAACGTGTGGTTCCAAAACTCAATATTCCTCGAGAAAACTTTGTGTTTATCTCTGGCATAGGGTGTTCAAGCCGATTCCCTTACTACATGAACACCTATGGTTTTCATACCATTCATGGACGAGCAATGACAATCTCTACAGGATTAGCGGTTTCAAGACCCGACCTTTCGATATGGGTGATTACAGGTGATGGTGATGCTTTGTCCATTGGTGGAAACCATTTTATTCATTGCATGAGACGAAACGTTAATCTCAATGTTCTCATGTTTAACAATCGAATTTATGGATTGACCAAAGGGCAGTACTCTCCAACTTCTGAGGTAGGTAAAAAAACGAAGTCGACTCCGTATGGTTCGGTTGAGCAGCCTGTTAATGCAATTTCGTTAGCGATGGCGTCCGAGGCAACGTTTATTGCACGATCATTTGATGTTCATACTAATCATTTAGGCGGAGTCATTCAGCGTGCGGCGGAACACAAGGGAATGTCCTTTGTTGAAGTCTATCAAAATTGTAATATTTTTAACGATGGGGCTTTTAAAGATATTACTGAGCGAAGTGTTCGAGATGATCGTGTTCTTGAACTAGAACACGGAAAGCCAATGCTTTTTGGAGCTGAGAAAAAGAAGGGTATTTGTTTTGAAAACGGTGTGCCAAGAGTCGTCAAAATAGGCGAAAATGGCGTTACTGAAAAAGACATTGCTGTTCACGACGAAACAGGTGAGAACCCAGCCATTGCTTATATGTTATCGCGCCTAGACTATCCGGAGTTTCCAGTTCCAATGGGAATTTTTCGAAATGTTCTTCGACCGACCTATGGTGAAATTGTTAACGAACAAGTTGAATCTGTTAAGGCTCAAAAAGGCAAGGGCGATTTGAGAAAGCTCTTAAGAGGAACAGACACTTGGGAGGTTAAATAAAGCTATGCTTTGTCCTTCATGCTCTTACGACAATATTGATGGCGTTGATCAATGTGAGCAATGTGGCACGTCTCTCATGCAGGAAGACACCAACCCGGAAAACCGTATGGATTCGAATCATATTCGAATTATTACGGACCCTATTAGAAAAGCTAATCTTCAGGAGGTTGCGATCGTTCATCCGACAACAACAATTTATGAGGCCTTAAAAAAAATGAAAGATCTGTCTCAGGATTGTGCTTTAGTTGTTGATCGTGGTGAGGTTGCTGGCATTTTTACGGAACGCGATGTTCTAAAGAAAGTAAAAACTCCTGAAATGGATCTGGAAGAGATTGAAATTCATTTGTTAATGACTATCTTGCCAGAGGTTCTTGATGAAAATGACTCGATTTCCTTTGCGATGAATAAAATGGCCATGGGTAACTTTCGCCATGTGCCCGTTAAGAAAACGAATGGTACTTTTACGGTGTTTTCAGTGAAAGATGCACTTAATTATTTATTTTAGGACGCAAGACCAGGTTCTTTTGCGTTTTTCTTTCTAAGGTTTGCCATAAATTCGAGCTCTTCGCTGATCACAAGTTGGTCTTTGCGAATGTTTTGAATTTCGTTTTCAATAAGACGTAACTTATTGTGAATGAGCGTAAGTGCGTATAGCACAACTAAAATAGCCAAAGAAAATAGTAAGACGAATAAGGTGTCGGTGGTATCCCAGGCTTCAAAAAAATTAGATAGTTTCATGAGTTCCTCTTTTTTGATTTAAGATGTATAAAGAGCATATTAATTCTATGTATAGAAAAACCAAAAGAAATTCGCTCAAATTTACTGTGGTTGCTTTTTTTTTCTGCTTTCAAATGATAGGGGCTGATGAGCTTGGCAAAAATGGAGAGGTTAAGATTATCGACAATGAGGCAGGCTTCGTTATTTGCACCGGCGGCACAAGTCAACCTTTGTTTTCAAAGACGTGCAGCCAACTCACATTTTATCGCGTATCTGGGGCAAGTGTTAAATACGAAGGAAAATGCCTGGATTCTAATGGGACCACATTTTATCTGGGGTGCGATGCATTTAATTTCGAATACACTCGAAAGATTCCTCTGAATAAAATTGAAAAACATTAGATGAATTTGGCTAATTTAGATTCAAAAGGACAAATACGATGAAACATTTATATCTGCAGGTTTTTAGCATGACCGATCATACGACAGCTTTGAATAATCGATATAAAGGACCTTACCAGGGATTGAACGCGGCACTTACGACATCGATGTTCGAGAGCGACAAAGTTTTCATTTCGAAGGCAGTGGAGTATCAAGGCGATGAGTTTACTTCATCAGATTTTAAAGAGGCACAAATTATAATGGCCTATCGTCATTCGGACACCGGCGTTCTTGAGGGAACCTCAGAACTCCTCATTGCTATTGGTGAAGCACCCTGGGCACAAATGCCGGGTCTAGAAATTGTCGATGCTACGGCATCTGGCAAAATAACCCTAAGGCTTTGGGATCAAGACATTAGCTTAGAGCCAGGTCGAGTTACGCGAATTCACTTTGGTAAAACCATCGTTTATATGAAAAATTATGGTTTTGCTAAAACCATTCAGTTCACAGAAAATAAACTCGAGATGGGGCCGGCAGTTCTTCATGCGGAAGAAATTCATGATAACTTAACCATCGCTCCACCCTCTGGATCGGGCATGGTTGTTAAAATGGGGCAGGAGACAGAGCACTAAATTGTACAAGAATGCACAAGTTGATCTGTGTTTGTACATAGATGTGCAGTTTTCAGGTTGAATAGGGATCACCTTTTTTTTGAGCAGTAGAAATCCTTTAAAATTAGTGTGTTATAAGTAGTTGTGGATTGAATTTGTTTGGCATGATAGTTGCTAGGTACTTAGCACATAGCGATTTGAAGTTAATTTATTTGAAGGAGTTTTCATGTTGAATTTGGGCGCAGAAAAAAAAATGAAATACACCGCGGATCATACAGAGTTTGAGAATGGTCGTCCGCCTTGGGTTGATCAACCCACCAAAACGCATTCGGGTCATCCTATTCGCGAGATTCCATGGAGTCTTCCTTATTTCACGCAATCACTTTGTCCAGAATGTACAAAGGTCGTCAAGGCTAGAAAATTTGCTGAAGATGGAAAAGTCTGGATGGACAAGACCTGTAAAGAACACGGCTATTTTAAAGAACTAATCTCTCCCGATCTAGAAGTTTATATGGATATGTTTACGTTCAGATTTGGCGACGGCCAAGGCGTTTCTAATCCAATTGTGCCCGATGGAAAACGTTGTCCGGAAGACTGTGGTATTTGTAACATGCATCATAGTCATACTGCTCTTGCTAACGTTGATTTGACTAACCGATGTGACATGACGTGCCCGGTTTGTTTCGCGAACGCCAACGCTGCAGGCTATGTTTGTGAGCCTGATTTAGTTGATATTCGCCGTATGCTTCAAAATCTGAGAGACATGAAGCCTGTTCCAGCCAAAGTTGTTCAATTTGCTGGAGGTGAACCTACGATTCACCCTCAATTCTATAAGATTTGTGAAATGGCTAAAGAGATGGGGTTTTTCCATATTCAGGTCGCTTCAAATGGAAAAAATCTTTCAAATTATGAATTTGCCAAAAAGTCAAAAGATGCAGGCCTTCACACGATCTATCTTCAATTCGATGGTGTGTCAGATGATGTGCAATTTAAAACACGCGCAGAAAAGATCATGGATACCAAACGTAAGGTTGTTGAAAACGCTCGCAAAGTTGGCCTAAAGGTTGTTTTGGTTCCAACGCTGGTTCAAGGTGTTAATGACCATCAAGTTGGTGATATTGTTCGATTTGCTATTGAAAATGTGGATGTCATTGTTGGTATTTCATTTCAACCGGTGTGTTTTACAGGACGCATTAATGAAAAAAATCGTCTGGAAAAGCGATATACCATGACTCACTTAGCACTCGATGTTGAAAAACAAACAGGGCTTGTGCCTGCAAAAGGTGGGTGGTTACCTTTAGGGTGTACATCGCCTTTTTCTAAGCTTTCAGAAGCGCTTTCAGGAGAACCTGCGATGACGATTACCTGTCACCCTGACTGTGGAAACGGAGCCTATTTATTTGTTGAACCCACCGAGAAAAAGGAAGTTCGCTCGTTGACAGATTTTTTTGACCTGAGAGCAGCGCTGGTAGATGTTCAAGCTCTTGCCCGTGAAGTTCGTGAAAAAAACGAAAGCAACAATGGCAAAACTCGAAAGCATCTTTTTTCAAAGGCTAAAGCTCTAAATATTTTAAGAAGACATTACAAAGCTGACAAGGCACCAAGAGGTTTGACTTTTAAAAGACTATTAGGTGTTTTGGATGGTTATGCAGATAAAACGGTTTCAGAAGATTCAAACCATCATTCCAAGCATGCCTATCCTACTTTGTTTGTAGCTGGAATGCACTTTCAAGATCCCTATAATTACGATATCGAACGCGTAAAACGTTGTATTATCCATTATAGTGCAAGAGATGGTCGGATTTATCCGTTCTGTACGTATAACTCAGGACCCTATTATCGTGAGCGAGTCGAAGAGTCTATCAGTGTCTCTTTGGGAATGTACAAGAACCAGTCCGACTTGGGACAGTTTCCGTCCCAGGTTAATGAGACGCAGGCGATGTCCGAGCGAAGCGGACAAGCACTACCTCAGTCGTAGGTGTATCAATACTTTTAATGTATCGATGGGCTGCGCAAAATAACCAGCTCAAGACAGTTCAATTGACGTAAGGAAAGGGATGGCATATGCCATCCCTTTCTAAATATGGAAACAGATGATTTTAAAACGCTATTTCGGTCAACCACTGTGGGCGAACAGTGGACAGGTCTTGTGGGTTCATCGGCAAGCGCGGCGATTGCCTTTGGCGTTGATGATCTTTCCGATCCTGTTCTTATTGTCTGTCATGATGAAGATGCAGCCAATACGCTTAAAAGAGATTTAAAGTATTTCCTTTCGTTAAACGAAGGTCCTCAAGTTTCGTTGTTTGACTTTCCTGCTCGTAAAACCGTTCGAAAATTTTCGCAACTTGAAGACGTGTATGTATTAGGCTGCAGACTTGGTGCTCTTTATCATCTTCAGCAAAGAACTTCCCAATTAGTCATTGTATCAACCATAGAGGCTGTATCTCAAATCACACTGCCTCGTGCATCAATGAATCATCGTATGGGGCTTTTAGAGGTTGGCGAGACTTACGATCGAGATCAGTTGATTCAAGAACTTATTTCTGCTGGGTATGACCAAGAAAATACAGTGATCGAGCCTTCTTCATTTGCCATTCGAGGTTCCATTTTAGATATGTACTCTCCCAACTATCGAAGACCTCTTCGAATCGAGTTTTTCGATGATCAAATAGAATCAATGCGATTTTTTGATCCTGCTTCTCAGAGGTCAGGAGAGGACATAAAAGAATACATATGGATTCCGTCTCGCGAAGTGTTTTTAGAGCCTTCTTTGCTTTCTCAGTTGGAGAGACGCTTAAAAGAACTTTGCGATCATAGAAATATTCCCCCTCGTGTTCGATTAGAATTTCTTGAATCTTTGAAAGAACAGCGATTCACGTCAGCAAGAGAACTTTTGATGCCATTGTTTTTTGAAAAAACGGAAACAATAATCGACTATTTACCTGCGAATACAAAAGTGATTATGGTTGATCCATTTTCGATTCGTCGAGAAATTCATGAGCTTTTGGATCAGTTTGAAAAGATCGAAACGGATCAGAATCGAAATCAAGTATTGGCTTGCCCGCCCTCGATGCACACGATTTCACTGAAAGACGTTCTGTCAAAACTTGAATCTTTGAGGTACCTGGAAATTTCTGATGTCTTAGCCGACGACACCAAACCGAGTGTTAAAAAGTTTCCAATATTTACGAATCAAAATCTTCGGCAATCTGTAAAATTTATAAAGAAGGGCGATAACCCACTAAAAGCATTTCAACAGGCGCTTTTCGATTGGCGTGATCAAGGTCTTCGGTGTGTGATCGTAGCGCAATCAGAGTCGGGTTTTACAAGGCTTGAAGGGCTTTTAAAACCTTATCTTCCAGATCTATTAGCCAAGCGGCAAATCAATTTTAATGACATTTTTAATAACCAGAATGGAGTCACCTTGACTCTGGGAAGCTTGGGACAAGGCTTTGTTTTTCCTGAAGGGAAAATAGCTATCGTGACGGAGGCAGATCTTTTTGGAGAAAGAAGGATAGCTTCGAAAAAAGGGGGGGAAGTCGCTTCATCGATTGATCTTAGAGAGTTGTCGCCAGGAGACTATATTGTGCACCTTGATCACGGTATAGGTCTATATAAGGGTCTTGAGAGAATCAAAATCGGTCAAAATGAAGGTGACTTTCTGCTCATTGAGTATGCTGACAAGGATAAACTGTTTTTGCCGGTGTACCGACTCAACCGTGTCCATAAATATGTTGGTGGAAGTGCAACGAAAGTGGCGCTCGATCGCCTTGGAAATCCTCAGTCTTGGGATAAAGCTAGAGAGCGCACTAAGAAAGCGGTTCAAGAAATGGCAGATGAGCTCCTTGCGCTCTATGCCGCAAGGCAAGTTGCTACAAAAAAGCCTTATAGTCTGCCGGATCACGGATACCTAGCTTTTGAAGAAGAATTTCCCTACGAGGAGACAAGAGACCAACTTCGAACGCTGGAAGAAGTGCACCATGATTTAGAGTCAGATAAACCCATGGACCGCCTTGTTTGTGGTGATGTCGGGTTTGGAAAAACAGAAATAGCGCTTCGTGCGGCGTTTCGAACGGCGATGGAAGGAATGCAAGTAGCAGTTTTGGTGCCGACAACTATCTTAGCGCAGCAACATTACCAAACATTTAAAGAGAGAATGAAGAATCACCCCATTTCTGTAGATTTTATGAGTCGATTCAAAGACTCTAAAGCATTAAAACGGGTTGGCCAGCAACTTCGTGAAGGTAAGCTAGATATTGTGGTTGGTACACATCGACTTCTTTCTAAAGATGTTCAATTCAAGAACTTAGGCCTTTTGGTTTTGGATGAAGAGCATCGGTTTGGTGTGAAACATAAGGAACGTATCAAGCAGTTTCGAAATCAAGTGAATGTCATGACACTTACGGCAACGCCGATACCAAGAACACTTCAGCTTTCAATGACAGGTGTTCGCGACTTGTCTGTGATTAACACGCCCCCCATGGATCGCAAATCGGTAGAAACAGTGATTAGTGTTTTTGATGACGAAGCTGTGCAACTCATTATTCGTAAGGAAATAAGTCGAGGTGGGCAGGTGTTTTTTGTGCATAATCGCGTGGAGAGCATTGAAGCCATGGCCACGCATCTTCGCAAACTTGTTCCAGAAGCTAGCGTAGGTGTTGGCCACGCCCAAATGGATGAGAAGCGCCTTGAGAATACAATGTTCAAGTTTTTAACAAGAGAATTTGATGTTTTGGTTTCGACCACAATAATTGAATCCGGACTAGATATTTCAAATGCAAACACGATGATGATCAACAGAGCTGACTGCTTTGGCTTGGCTCAACTTTATCAACTCAGAGGGCGCGTTGGTAGATCGGATCGTCACGCTTATTGTTATCTTTTAATCCCAGGTGAAAATATTATTGGAAAAGATGCTTTGAATCGCCTAAAGGCCCTCAAACGATTTTCGGAGCTTGGATCCGGACTCAAAATCGCATTGCATGATCTTGAAATGCGAGGTGCCGGTAATCTGCTTGGTGCCCAGCAGTCGGGACATATTTCAGAAGTTGGATTTGAGCTCTATAGCCAACTTCTTGATCGCGAAATTCGAATGCGAAAAGGCGAAAAGGTTGTGGATGAAATCGAACCTGAAATCCAAACACACACCCCGGCCTTTCTTCCGGAGGCATATGTTCCTGATTCTCAAGAGAGGCTTTTGCTGTACCGTCGATTATCGGCGACCAAAACATTTGAGGATCTTGACGTTTTAAAACAAGAACTTCGCGATCGCTTTGGCGCCCTTCCATCGCCTACAGAAAATCTGATTGAAGTCATTGAACTAAAAATTTTGGCAAGGAATCTGGGTATCTCCAGTCTAAAACTGGCAGGCGATGTGCCTCTAATTGAATTTACAGATCACGCCAAAGTTAATATTGATAAGCTTTTAAAAATGGTCAAAAAAGATAAGCGCATGAAGCTTCGACCCGATAATCGTCTTTCGATAGAGATACCCTCAAATTACAATATGATCGAAGAAACGCGAAAAATCCTGTCTGAAATCAGCGAACCAAGTAATCACAGGAGTTAGCGCTTGCCTATTCGATGGAGGGAGCTTTGCCTGCCCCTATAATAGAGAAATTAAATATAAGTTGAAACACCAAAGTAAATTTTGGAAGTTGCCTACTGGCTTCGTCGCTACGCTCCAAGTCGCCATACGTCAATCTTCCAAAATTTAAG